>JAIOQK010000014.1 GCA_021413425.1 Mycobacterium sp. | reverse complement strand
TCTCGCCCTTCCAGGCGAAGATCGGCACACCGAGCGGCTGCTCGGGGGTGCCGTTGGGGCCGACGACCGTCGCCGCGGCGGCGTGGTCCTGGGTGGAGAAGATGTTGCACGACGCCCAGCGCACCTGTGCGCCGAGCGCGACCAGGGTCTCGATGAGCACTGCGGTCTGCACGGTCATGTGCAGCGAGCCGGAGATCCGGGCCCCCTTCAGCGGCAGCACGTCGGCGTATTCGCGGCGCAGCGCCATCAGGCCGGGCATCTCGTGTTCGGCCAGCCGGATCTCCTTGCGGCCGAACTCGGCCAGGGACAGATCGGCGACCTTGAAGTCGATCCCGTTACGGGAGTCGGCGGTCAGATTCATGGGCACACGGTATCCCGGCCCGCGGCGCTACCGTGCCGCCGGGGTCCCTGCCGCCAGCCGCGCGCCGAGCACCGAGTTGCGCCGCCCGTAGGCGGCGTAGAACACGATGCCCAGGCCCATCCACACCGCGAACCGGATCCAGGTCAACGCGGTGAGGTTGACCATCAGCCACCCACAGGCCGCGATCGACAGGATCGGCAGCCACGGCACGAACGGCACCCGGAAGCCGCGCGGGAGGTCGGGGCGGGTGCGGCGCAGGATGATCACTCCGGCCGAGACCAGCACGAAGGCGAACAGCGTGCCGACGTTGACCATCTCCTCCAGCTTCGACATCGGGAAGGCGGTGGCGGCGATGGCGATCAGGATCGCCACGACGACGGTGATGCGCACCGGGGCGTCGCGGGAGTTCGTCATCGCCAGGCTGCGCGGCAGCAGGCCGTCGCGGGCCATCGCGAACATCACCCGCGACAAGCCGAGCACAAGCACCATCACCACGGTGGTCAGCCCGGCCAGTGCGCCGATGGAGATGATCTTGGCCGCCCAGTCGATGCCGTTGATGGAGAACGCGGTGGCCAGGTTCGGGTGGCCGTTACCGGTGTCCCGAAGTTCGGTGTAGCTGACCATGCCGGACAGCACGAACGAGACCGCGACGTAGAGCACCGTGACGATGGCCAGCGACGCCAGGATGCCGCGGGCGACGTCGCGCTGCGGATTCTTGGTCTCCTCGGCCGTGGTGGCCACCACGTCGAAGCCGATGAAGGCGAAGAAGACGATGGAGGCACCGGCCAGCACGCCGTACCACCCGTAGTGGCTGCCGCCGCCTCCGGTCAGCAGCGAGAACACCGACTGGTCGATTCCGGTGCCGGCGGCACCCTTACCGGTCTCGGTGGGCGGGATGAACGGCGTGAAGTTCTCGCCCTTGATGTAGAACGCACCGACGACCACGACGAGCAGGACCACCGACACCTTCACCGCGGTGACGGCCGCGGAGAAGTTCGACGACAGTTTGGTGCCCTTGATCAGCAATGTGGCGACCACGGCGATGATCAGCAGCGCGCCCCAGTCGAAGTCGATCGGACCGAGTCGCACGATGCCGCCGCCGAATCCGAACACCGTGCCCAGATAACTCGACCAGCCCTTGGCGACCACCGCGGCGCCGACGGCGAACTCCAGGATCAGGTCCCAGCCGATGATCCAGGCCGTGAACTCGCCGAAGGTGGCGTAGGAGAAGGTGTAGGCGCTGCCGGCCACCGGCAGCGTCGAGGCGAACTCGGCGTAGCACAGCGCGGCCAGACCGCAGGTGACCGCGGCCAGCACGAACGACAGCGACAGCGCCGGGCCGGTGATGTTGGCGAACGTCGTCGCGGTGACGGTGAAGATGCCGGCACCGACCACCACCGAGACGCCGAAGACGGTGAGGTCCCACCAGGTGAGTTCCTTGCGCAGCCGGGTCGATGGTTCGTCGGTGTCGAGGATCGACTGCTCGACGGATTTGGTAC
>JAIOQK010000013.1 GCA_021413425.1 Mycobacterium sp. | reverse complement strand
ACGTCGGCGTCGAGGTGCGGCACCAGGTCGATCTTATTGAGCAGCACCACATCCACCGAGCGGAACATCACCGGGTACTTCAGCGGTTTGTCCTCGCCCTCGGTCACCGAGTACACCATCGCCTTGGCGTGCTCGCCGACGTCAAATTCCGCCGGGCACACCAGGTTTCCGACGTTCTCGATGACCACCAGGTCCAGCGGTTCCAGATTCAGCCCGGCCAGTGCCCGGGTGACCATCGGGGCGTCGAGATGGCATTCGCCGCCGAAGCCGTTGGAGGTGTTCAGCAGCGAGACCTGCGCGCCGCGGCCGCCGAGGGCGGCGGCGTCGATATCGGTGGCGATATCACCCTCGATGATGCCCACCGAGATCTCGGCGGCCAGTTCGTCGAGGGTGGCCGCCAGCACGGTGGTCTTGCCCGAGCCCGGGGAGCTCATCAGGTTCAGCGCCCGGATGCCGTTGTCCTCGAACGCCTTCCGGTTCACCTCGGCCCGGTTGTCATTCTCGGCGAAGATCGCCTCCAAGACCTCGATACGTTCCGACCCGGTGGCGTATCCGCTGTGATCGCCATGATCGCCGTGATGGTGCTCGTGGTCATGATCGTGGTCGTGGTCGTGGTCGTGGTCGTGGCTGTGCTCGGTGCCGTCATCGTGGCGGTGGAATCGGCCCATCTGCTCGCTCTCTCCTCACGTGACGTCCGCAGACGTCACCAGCTTCTCTACGTGACGTCCACGGAGGTCACCAGAAACTCCTCGCCGCGGACCACCGAGACGTCGGCACTGCTGCACTGCGGGCACGCGACCGAGAACCGTGAGGCGATCTGCGACTGCGCTCCGCATCCGCGGCAGGCCACCTCCGCAGGCACCAGTTCCAGTTCCAGTTCCGCCTCGGCCATGTCCTCGTGCTCGCGCACCAGTGTCCAGCAGAACGACAGCGACTCGGGAACCACCTGCCGCAGCGCGCCCACCTGTACCCGCACCACATCCACGCGCCGACCCGCGGCATGCGGTTTGACCACGCCGGCGATCGCCTGGCACAGGGACAACTCGTGCATCGTCGCAACCCTACGACTAGCGTGACGGGCGTGGCAGTGCGGGTTCGCCTCGACATCACCGGTGTTGTGCAGGGGGTGGGATTCCGCCCCGCCGTCGCCCGCATCGCCGCCGAGCACGCACTGGCCGGCTGGGTGTACAACGACGCCGGGTCGGTGCACGCCGAGTTCGAAGGGCCGCCCGAACAGGTCGCGTCGGCGGTCGCGGCCCTGCGCGAGGCCCCGCCGCCGATGGCCCGGATCGACTCGTTGACCGTCACCGATGTGCGGGTGAGCGGGGCGGCCGGCTTCGAGATCATCGCCAGCCGGACCGGTGACACCGGGCGCACCCTGGTACCGCCGGATATCGCGGTCTGCGCGGACTGCCTTCGCGAGATGCGCGATCCGGCCGACCGCCGGTTCGGCCACCCGTTCATCACCTGCACCAACTGCGGGCCGCGCTACACCGTCATCACCGACCTGCCCTACGACCGGCCGGCCACCACCATGGCGGACTTCGCCATGTGCGCGGCGTGCGCGGCGGAGTATCACGACCCGCTTGACCGGCGCTACCACGCGCAGACCATCGCCTGCGGCGACTGCGGGCCGACGCTGTCGGGGTCCATCGAGGAGACCGTTACCGCGCTGGAGGCAGGGAAAGTGGTCGCCATCAAGGGCATCGGCGGCTTCCACCTGGCCTGCCGCGCCGACGACGCAGACGTCGTCGAGGCGCTGCGGCGGCGCAAGAACCGGCCCGCCAAGCCGTTCGCGGTGATGGTGGCCGACCTGAACGCGGCGCGTCGCATCGTCGATATCGACGAGGCGGCCGCCGCGGCGCTGAGCTCACCGGCCGCGCCCATCGTGCTGGTGCCGCGCCTGGGTGATGCGGTCGTCGAAGCCGTCGCACCGGGACTGCT
>JAIOQK010000033.1 GCA_021413425.1 Mycobacterium sp. | reverse complement strand
ATGCTGATCAAAGCCGGGCCGGAACTGCCTGCCCGTTACCGATTCCCGGCGCTGCGGTTCATCGCCAGCGTCGGCGAACCGCTCAATGCCGAGGCGGTCTGGTGGGGCAAGAAGGTGCTGGGACTGCCGATCCACGACAATTGGTGGCAGACCGAGACCGGCGGGATCATGGTGGCCAACACACCTGCCTTCGATATCAAACCCGGCTCGATGGGCCGCCCGCTGCCCGGGGTGGACGCCTGCGTCGTCGACCACAACCCGGACACCGGCGAGGTCCACATCATCGAGGAACCGGACACCGAGGGCGAGCTGGCGCTGCGCGTCGGATGGCCGTCGATGTTCCGCGGTTACCTCAATCAGGATGAGCGGTACCGCAAGTGCTTCACCCCCGCCGCCGGAGGTGATCTGTACCTGTCCGGCGACTTGGTTAAGCGCGACGCGGATGGATACTTCTGGTTCGTCGGCCGGGCCGACGACGTCATCAAGGCCTCTGGACACTTGATCGGGCCGTTCGAAGTGGAGAACGTGCTGACCGATCATCCGGCGGTCGCCGAGGCCGCGGTGATCGGCAAGCCCGATCCCACCTACGGTGAAGTGGTCAAGGCGTTCGTCACGCTGAAGACCGGCTACGGAGGCGACGCGGCCGACCTGGACGCGCTGCGCCGCGACCTGATGGGCCATGCCCGCAAGCGCCTGGGTGCAGCGGTGGCCCCCAAGGAGATCGACTTCGTCGACGCGCTGCCACACACCCGCAGCGGCAAGATCATGCGGCGGCTGCTCAAGGCCCGCGAACTCGGCCTGCCCGAGGGCGACACCTCGACCGTGGAGACACCGAAGTGACCGATCGAGACCTCGCCCGCGCACTGCTGAGGGACATGGTGCGGATCCGGCGCATGGAGGAGAAGTGCGCCGAGATGTACAGCGCCGGCAAGATCCGCGGCTTCCTGCACCTCTACGTCGGGGAGGAGGCGGTGGCGGCGGGCTCCCTGCGGGTGCTCGGGGAGCAGGACGCGGTGATCGCCACCTACCGCGAGCACGCCCATGCGCTCCTACGCGGAATCCCGATGACCAAGATCATGGCCGAGATGTTCGGCAAGCAGGAGGGCTGCTCCGGCGGGCGCGGCGGCTCGATGCACCTGTTCGATGCGGGCCGGCGGTTCTACGGCGGCAACGCGATCGTGGCCGCCGGGCTGCCGCTGGCCGCGGGTCTGGCGTTCGCGGACAAGCAGTTGAACCGCAACCGGATCTCCGCCTGCTACTTCGGGGAGGGGGCGACCGCCGAAGGCGCCTTCCACGAGGCGATGAACATGTCCGAGTTGTGGCAACTGCCGGTCCTGTTCTGTTGTGAGAACAACCGGTACGCGATGGGCACCGCCATCGACCGCGAGCTCTCCCAGATCGACCTGGTGGCCAAGGCGCAGTCCTACCGGGTGCCGGCCGCCTCCGCCGACGGGATGGATGCCATCGCCTGCCATGACGTTATGACCCGGGCCGTCGAGCACATCCGGGCAGAAGGCGGCCCGTTCTTCATCGAGTTCCAGACCTACCGGTTCCGCCCGCACTCGATGTTCGACCCCGAGCTGTACCGGGACAAGGCCGAAGTCCAGAAGTGGCGCGAGCACGACCCTATCGAAGGGTTCACCCGGCAGTGCCTCGCCGAATCCGTACTCACCGCAGACGATGTCACGGCCATCGAGGAGGCGGCGGCCGCCGAGGTCGCTGACGCCGTCGCCTACGCCGAAGCGGGAACGCTGGAGAGTCTCGACACCCTCACCCGTGACGTGATGACCCCAGCCGGCACCGGGGCGGTTTCGTGAAAGCCAACTATCGCGCCGCGGTACATGACGCCATCGCCGATGCGATGCGGGCTGACGATCGGGTGGTGCTGCTCGGCGAGGACGTCGGGCGCTACGGTGGGACGTACGCGGTGTCGAAGGGAATGCTCGAGGAATTCGGGCCGGACCGCATCCGCGACACCCCGATCTCCGAGCTCGGCTTCGTCGGTATCGGCATCGGTGCCGCACTGGGCGGTCTGCGGCCGATCGTCGAAGTCATGACAGTGAACTTCAGCCTGCTCTGTCTGGATCAGATCGTGAACACCGCTGCGGCCCTGCGGCATATGTCCAACGGTCAATTCTCTGTGCCGCTCGTGATCCGGATGGCCACTGGGGCGGGGCGCCAACTCGCCGCGCAGCATTCGCACAGCCTGGAGAACTGGTACGCCCACATTCCCGGCATCACCGTGCTCGCTCCGGCCACCGTCGCCGACGCCTACGGCATGCTGCGCACGGCGCTGACCAATCCCGATCCGGTGGTGATCTTCGAACACGTCGCTCTCTACAACCTGTCCGCCGATCTCGACGAACTCCGGCCGACGGATATCACGACAGCCGCGGTTCGCCGAACCGGCGGTGACGTCACCGTGATCGCCTACGGCGGCTGCGTGCCCAAGGCGCTGGACGCCGCCAATGAGTTGGCGGCGGCGGGCATCGAATGCGACGTGATCGACTTACGGGTGCTGCGCCCCCTTGACGACGCCACCATCAGAGAATCGGTGCGCAAGACCCATCGCGTCGTCGTGGTCGACGAGGCCTGGCACACCGGCAGCCTGGCGGCCGAGATCAGTGCCCGCATCGTCGAGCAGGCGTTCTACGAACTCGACGCCCCGATCGCCCGGGTGTGCACCATGGAGGTGCCCATCCCCTACGCCAAGCACCTCGAGCAGGCGGCCCTGCCGCAACCGGACAAGATCGTGGCGGCGGTGCACGGGCTCTTCACCGGACAGAGAACGGGATCCGCATGATTGATTTTGCGATGCCCGCACTCGGTGCGGACATGGACGAGGGCATGCTCAACGAATGGCTGGTGAAGCCGGGCGACACCGTGAGCCGCGGCCAAATCGTCGCGGTGGTCGAAACCACCAAGGCCGCCGTGGAGATCGAGTGCTGGCACGACGGTGTGGTGGCCGAACTGCTGGTGCCGGTGGGCCAGACCGTTGCGGTCGGCACGCCGCTGGCGAGGCTGCTCGAGCCGGGTGAGAAACCGGGTGCCGGTGCACCTCCCGCCGAGTCGGCGGTCCCGGCCTCAACACCGATGGCCGCGACCGCCACCGGCCCGGAGGAATCACCGGCAGCACCTCCCGCCCCGGTGGGCCACCGGCAGTGGGTGTCCCCGGTGGCCCGGCGCACCGCCGCCACGCTCGGAGTGGACCTGAAGTCATTGTCCGGCACCGGACCGCAGGGCGCGATCACCCTGCATGACGTCGAGCACGCCGCCGCGACGGCGCACCACGAAGCGCCCAAACCCGTTGTCGCGCCGCGGTCGGCCGCCACCGCGGAGCCGAAGTCGGCGGCCGAGAAGGCACGCGAGCGCGGCGCCGCCATGCGGGCGTCGATCGCCGCGACGATGAGTCGCTCCAAGCGCGAGATCCCGCACTACTACCTCGCCGATGAGATCATTCTCGACACCGCGCTGGCGTGGCTCGCCGAGCAGAACGCCGGTCGGCCGATCACCGAGCGCATCCTTCCGGCCGTCCTGCAGCTCAAGGCGGTCGGGCTGGCCGCCCGCAAGTTCGGCGAGTTCAACGGCTTCTGGCGCGACGACGAATTCGAGCCGGCTTCCGGTCAGCATGTGGGCGTGGCGATCTCGCTACGCGGCGGCGGTCTGGTGGCGCCGGCCATTCACGACGTGAGTGAGAAGAAGCTGCACGAGTTGATGGCCGATCTCACCGATCTGGTGGCCCGCGCACGGGCCGGGTCGCTGCGAAGCTCGGAGATGAGCGACCCGACGATCACGCTGACCAATCTCGGCGAGAAGGGTGTCGACTCGGTGTTCGGGGTGATCTATCCGCAGCAGGTGGCCATTGTGGGGTTCGGCAAGCCCGCACAGCGGGTGGTCGTGGTGGACGGCGGCATCCGGGTCGCCACCACCGTCGTGGCCACCCTGGCCGCCGACCACCGGGCCAGTGACGGTGCCCGGGGCGCGCTGTTCCTCGCCGAGATCAACAAACTGCTGCAGCAGCCTCAGGACCTCTGAGGACCTTCGAAGGGAGACCAGGTGGGCACCAGGGACGAGATCCGCGCCGGGGTGGTGGCGGAGTTGACCACGATCGCCCCGGAGATCGAGGAAGGCGACCTCACCGACGCCGAGTTGCTGCGCGATCAGGTGGACCTCGACTCGATGGACTGGCTGAACTTCCTGGTCGCACTGAACAAGCGATTCGCCGTCGACATCCCGGAGTCGCAGTACGCCTCGCTGCGCACCCTCGACGATCTGACCGGCTACATCGACGCGCACCGCTGAGGGCGCTGCTTAATCGAAGCGCGCGGCTGAGGGCACGGCTTAGTCAGGGCACGGCTTAGTCAAGGCCTTCCACCTCATGGCACAATCCGACAATGGCCCAGCTGCCCTCCATCGTCCTCAAAGACCCCACCTCGGCACTGACGGCGACCTTCGTACCGTCAGCGGGAATGCTGTGCACCTCGCTGTCCGACGGGGGGGTTGAGCTGCTCGGTCAGCGCCGCGGCCTGAACGCATACCTGACCACCGGCAAGACCATGGGCATCCCGATCCTCTACCCGTGGGCCAACCGGCTCAGCGCCAACGGCTACGGCGTGGACGGCGGTGCGGTGACCCTGACACCGGGTGTGGGCGGAGTGCGCTCCGACGAGCACGGCCTGGTGATCCACGGGGTGCTGGCCGCCTACCCGGGCTGGCTGGTCAAGCAGGGCGCGGACAACAAGCTGTCGGCCGATCTCGACTACGGCGGCCAGCCGCGGCTGCTCTGCAGCTTTCCCTTCCCGCACGTCGTCACCCTCGACATCACCCTCATCGACCGTGCGCTGACCATCGAGACGACGGTCACGCCGACGACGGCGGCGTCAGTGCCGCTGTGCTTCGGATTCCACCCGTACCTGACCATCCCGGACGTGCCGCGTTCGGAGTGGAAGCTCGAGACGCCCCCGCTGCGCCACCTGCCGGTGGACAACTGGGGTATCCCGACCGGAGACACCGAGGATTGGGCCGCCATGTCGGAGACGTTGGGCGAGCGGACCTTCGATGACGGATTCGACGAGGTGCCCCAGGGCGGCATGTTCGCACTCTCCGGCGGCGACCGGCGCATCGAGGTGATTTTCAAGCAGGGCTACCCGGCGGTGCAGATCTTCGCCCCGGCGAATGACAACGTGGTGGGCATCGAGCCGATGACCGCTTCCACCAACGCGCTGCGCAAGGGCGGCTACAGCCTGGCGGTGCCGGGCCGGCCGGCCAGTGCGACCTTCACCGTGCGGGTCAGTTAGCCACCGCGAGCGCTACCGACGCGGCGTCCAGACCACCACGGCGGTGTTCTTCGGCACCAGCGCAAGGTCCCGCCGGGGCCTGGACCGCGACAATTCGTCGGCCATCTCGGCGATCCGGGACTGCAGCGCGTCAACATGGTTGGTGAGTTCGATGATGCGTTTGATCCCGGCGAGGTTCACACCCTCATCCTGGGAGAGCCGCTGGATCTCACGGAGCATTTCGACATCACGCTCCGAGTAGCGCCGCCCGCCGCCCGCGCTGCGCTGGGGGCTCACCAGACCAAGTCGGTCGTAGGTGCGCAGCGTCTGCGCGTGCATGCCGGCGAGTTCGGCGGCCACCGAGATCAGGAAGGTCCGGACCTCACCAGAATCCTTGGGTGCGCTCATGGGCGATTACCCGCCCAGCCCGCCCGGGGATCGAAGCCGCTGGCCTTCTCCGCGGCTGCGTAGGCCTCCAACGCACTGAGGGCCTCGTCGTCGAGTTTCGGTGGCACCGCGACCTTGACCGTCACCAGCAGATCGCCGGATCCCCCGCTTCGCTTGGGCACGCCGCGGCCGCGAACCCGCAGGATCCGTCCATCAGCAGTGCCCTTGGGGACCTTCACCCCGACTTTGCCGTCCAGGGTGGGCACCGAAAGCGTTGCGCCCAAGGCGAGTTCGGTGAAGCTCACCGGAACCGTCACGGTCAGATCGTCACCGTCGCGGCCGAACACCCGGTCCGGCCGGACGTGAACGGTCACGTAGAGGTCGCCCGACGGCGCTCCGCGCAGCCCGGCCTCACCCTGGCCGGCCAACCGGATGCGCTGGCCGTCCTCCACGCCGGGGGGAATCCGGACGTTGATGGTGCGGGTGCGGGTGGTGACACCGCTACCGCGGCAGTCGTCGCAGGGGTTCTCGATGATCGAGCCGCTGCCCCGGCATTCGGTGCAGGGTTCGGAGAAGCCGAACGCGCCCTGGTTGCGGTTGATCATTCCCGAGCCGTTGCAGCTGGCACACACCTTCGGGCTGGTGCCGGGGCGCGCGCCGCTGCCGTGGCAGTTGGTGCACGGCGCCGGGCTGGTGAGCCGCAGCGGCATCGCCACACCCTTGGTGGCCTCCAGGAAATCGAGCTGAGTCTCGGTCTCGAGGTCCTTGCCGCGACGCGGGCGGCTGGTCCGCGGCTGGGTCCCGCCCCGTCCGAACAAGCCGCCGAACAAATCGCCGATGTTCGCCCCGCCGTCCTGGCCGGCCTGACCGAACAGGTCGTTGAGATTGAACCCGCCGCCGTCGTCGTAGCCGCTGAAACCGCCGCCACCACCGCCGCCACCACCGCCGAAACGACGGCCGAAGCCGCCTCCGGCGAACATCCGCCGGGTCTCGTCATACTCCTTGCGTTTGGCGGGATCGAGAAGGACGTCCTTGGCTTCGCCGACCTCCTTGTACCGCTCTTCGGCCGCGGTGTCGTTCGGGTTGCGATCGGGGTGGTTCTCGGCGAGTAACTTGCGGGCGACCCGCTTGATCTCGTCCTCCTTGGCATCAGAGGAGACGCCGAGCACCTTGTAGAAATCCTTTTCAACCCATTCCCGTTGAACCATGCCGCGTCACCTCCTCACCAGTCCCTCGTGCTGCACGGCCTCGTGCAGCGAGGGATCGAACTCCTCGCCCTCGACACCGAACTCGGCGAGCCCGATACCGGTCAATGCAGCGGCGAGCTTGTCGGCGACCGACTTCATCGGGCCGGCTTCCAGATCGCCGTGGCTGCGCGCGCGGTCGAGATCGTCGATGACGGGCAGAAGCTGGCTGAGCACAACGGCTTTGGCCCGCTCCGCTGCCGTCTCCTGGTCACGAAGCGCACGCTTGCGGTAGTTGGCGAAGTCGGCCTGCACCCGCTGCAGATCATCGGTGAGCTCGGCGACCTGATCGCGTTGCGGCTCCTGCGGCGCCGCCCCCGGGGGGACGGCGCCGGAGAAGCCCTCGCGAACCTCGCCGGTCTCCGGATCGATCCGCCGCTTGTCGGTGACCGTCACCGGTTCATCGGCTTCGCGGCTGTCTGGACTCACTTGGACTCCTGATCGTCCTCAACAACCTCGGCATCGACGACGTCATCGGCAGCCGATCCGCCGTCGCTGGCTGCCTGTTCGGCCTGGGCCGCCTGGTAGATCGCCTCACCGAGTGCCTGGGACTCCTGCCCCAGCTTCTCCATCGCCGACTTGATGGCGCCGATGTCGGAGCCGTTCAGGGCGGTCTTGGCCTCGTCGATAGCCCCGTCGATCTTGGCCAGCGAGTCCTCGGGAACGGTCGAACCACCCTCCCCGTCCTGGCTGGCGGCGCGCTGCTCGGCGACGAACTTCTCGGTTTGGTAGATCAGCGACTCGGCCTGGTTGCGGACATCGGCCTCCTCGCGTCGCTTGCGATCCTCGTCGGCGTGCGCTTCGGCGTCCTTGATCATCCGGTCGATCTCGTCCTTGGACAGGCCCGAACCTTCCTGGATCTTGATCGTGTTCTCCTTGCCGGTGCCCTTGTCCTTGGCCGTCACGTGCACGATGCCGTTGGCGTCGATGTCGAAGATGACCTCGATCTGGGGCACGCCGCGCGGAGCCGGCGGGATGCCGGTCAACTCGAAGCTGCCGAGCATCTTGTTGTGCGCCGCGATCTCGCGCTCACCCTGATAGACCTGGATCTGCACCGAAGGCTGATTGTCATCAGCGGTGGTGAAGGTCTCCGACCGCTTGGTCGGGATGGTGGTGTTGCGCTCAATCAGCTTGGTCATCACACCACCCTTGGTCTCGATGCCGAGGCTCAGCGGTGTGACGTCAAGCAGCAGAACATCTTTGACCTCACCCTTGAGGACACCTGCCTGCAGAGCGGCACCGACCGCGACGACCTCGTCGGGGTTGACGCCCTTGTTGGGCTCCTGGCCGCCGGTCATCTCCTTGACCAGTTCCGAGACTGCGGGCATGCGGGTCGAGCCGCCCACCAGAACGACGTGGTCGATATCGCCCACCGCGATGCCGGCGTCTTTGATGACCTGCTGGAAGGGGGCACGGGTGCGGTCCAGCAGATCCTGGGTGATCTTCTGGAACTCCGAGCGGGTCAGCTGCTCGTCGAGGAACAGCGGATTCTTGTCAGCGTCGACGGTGATGTAGGGCAGGTTGATCGACGTGCTCTGAGAAGAGCTGAGTTCGATCTTGGCCTTCTCGGCCGCTTCGCGCAGCCGCTGCATGGCCATCTTGTCCTTGGTCAGGTCGATGCCGGCCGAGGCCTTGAACTTGTCGACCAGCCATTCGACGATCCGGTCGTCCCAGTCGTCACCACCGAGGTGGTTGTCACCGGAGGTCGCCCGGACCTCGACCACACCGTCGCCGATCTCGAGCAGCGACACGTCGAAGGTGCCGCCGCCGAGGTCGAAGACCAGGATGGTCTGTTCCTTGCTGCCCTTGTCCAAGCCGTAGGCCAAGGCCGCGGCGGTGGGCTCGTTGACGATGCGCAACACGTTCAAGCCAGCGATCTGGCCGGCTTCCTTGGTGGCCTGGCGCTGGGCGTCGTTGAAGTAGGCGGGCACGGTGATGACCGCGTCGGTGATGTCCTCGCCGAGGTAGCTTTCGGCGTCGCGCTTGAGCTTCATCAGCACGCGTGCGCTGATC
>JAIOQK010000032.1 GCA_021413425.1 Mycobacterium sp. | reverse complement strand
GGGTTCTGCCCGGCGATGACGATCAGATCGGCGGTCTCGATGTCGGTGACCGTCACCGAGCCCTTGCCGATGCCGATCGAATCGGTGAGCGCGGTGCCGGAGGACTCGTGACACATGTTCGAGCAGTCCGGCAGGTTGTTGGTGCCGAAGCTGCGCACCAGCAACTGATAGAGGAACGCCGCCTCGTTGCTGGTGCGCCCGGAGGTGTAGAACAGCGCCTCGTCCGGGGAGCCGAGGGCGTGCAGGTGCTGCGCGATCAGACCGTACGCCTGCTCCCAGTCGATCGGTGAGTAGTTGTCGTCGCCGGGCCGCAGCACCATCGGATGGGTCAGCCGTCCCTGCTGGGACAACCAGTACTCCGATCGCCCGGCGAGGTCGGCGACGCTGTGGCGGGCGAAGAACTCGCGCGTCACCGTGCGGCGGGTGGCCTCCTCGGCGACGGCTTTGGCGCCGTTCTCACAGAATTCGGCCAGCTTGCGCCCACCGGGTTCCTCCGGCCAGGCGCACCCCGGACAGTCGAAGCCGTCGCGCTGATTGATTTTCGCCCACGTCGCAGCGGTACGCACAGCGCCCATCTGGGCCAGGCTGCGCCGCAGCGACACCAGAACCGCCGGGATCCCGGCGGCGGCCGTCTTGGGCGGACTCACCCTCACCGAGCGTTCGTCGTCCCCGCCACGGCCCATGCGTCCAATCTAGCCAGCGGCGCATGTCACCGGCCGGAGGGAAGGGCGCATTCCAGCGTTGACGCCGGCGGAGCATGCCCGCGATGAGTTGCTGCCCGCGATGGATGCGGTGCGGTTGGCGGCTGACACGCTGGAATCCGTTGTCTCCGATGATCTTTGGCCGCTGCCGACCAATCAGGAGATGTTGTACATCCTCTGAAGGTCCGCCATCAGCGTGGTGGTGGCCGGCGGATGCGACGAAGACCTAACTTCTTAATATTCGCTGACAGCTGAAGCGATCCAGGACCCACGCGGTGGGCCTCGGGGACGCCTGCCGACGGCTGACCTGTGGTTTTGACGCCTGCCCAGCGGCGTGTCAACCACGGCCGGTGACATGGGTTACCTAAGAAAGTGCAATAATCGGTACCGCTGGTGACAGAAATCTCGCGGGTGTGGAGCAACCCAACGAAAGGCGGACGCGTGGGTCCGAAGGTCGACGGAGCTCACCCACGGGCCGGCCGGCGCACACTCGAGAAGGTCGTCATCCGCTTCGCGGGTGACTCCGGTGACGGCATGCAATTGACCGGGGACCGGTTCACCTCCGAGGCCGCACTGCTGGGCAATGACCTTGCGACACAGCCGAACTACCCGGCGGAGATCCGCGCGCCGCAGGGCACTCTGCCCGGCGTGTCGTCGTTCCAGATTCAGATCGCCGACTATGACATCCTGACCGCCGGCGACCGTCCGGACGTGCTGGTGGCGATGAACCCGGCGGCGTTGAAGGCCAACCTGTCGGATCTGCCCCGCGGCGCCATGGTGATCGCCAATTCCGACGAATTCACCAAGCGCAATCTGGCCAAGGTCGGCTACCCGGCCAACCCGCTGGAGACCGGCGAACTGTCCGACTACGTCGTGCACTCGGTGCCGATGACCACCCTGACGCTCGGGGCGGTGGAGTCCATCGGGGCCACCAAGAAGGACGGCGAGCGGGCCAAGAACATGTTCGCCCTCGGTCTGCTGTCCTGGATGTATGGCCGGCCGGTGACCACCAGTGAGGCGTTCGTCCGGGAGAAGTTCGCCCGTAAACCCGAGATCGCCGAGGCCAATGTGCTGGCACTGCGGGCCGGCTGGAACTACGGGGAGACCACCGAGGCGTTCGCCACCACCTACGAGGTGGCACCGGCCAAGCTCGAACCCGGCGAATACCGCCAGATCTCGGGCAATACCGCCCTGGCCTACGGACTCGTCGCGGCAGGCCAGCTGGCCGGCGCCCAGGTGGTGCTCGGCAGCTACCCGATCACTCCGGCCTCGGACATCCTGCACGAGCTCTCGAAGTACAAGAACTTCAATGTGCTCACCTTCCAGGCCGAGGACGAGATCGCCGGCATCGGTGCGGCGCTGGGGGCTTCCTACGGCGGGGCGCTCGGCGTGACGAGCACCTCGGGCCCGGGCGTCTCGCTGAAGTCCGAGTTCATCGGGCTGGCGGTGATGACGGAACTCCCGCTCATCGTCATCGACGTCCAGCGCGGCGGCCCGTCGACCGGACTTCCGACCAAGACCGAGCAGGCCGACCTGCTGCAGGCGATGTTCGGCCGCAACGGAGAGTCCCCCGTCGCGGTGCTGGCAGCGCGCTCGCCATCGGACTGCTTCGAGGTGGCTGTCGAGGCCGCACGCATCGCGCTGACCTATCGGACACCGGTTCTGCTGCTGTCCGACGGCGCCATCGCCAACGGATCGGAACCGTGGCGGATTCCCGACGTGGGAGCCTGGGAGGACATCGACCGGGACTTGACCTCGGCCGGCGCCGATTTCGCGCCGTACGCGCGCGATCCGCAGACCCTGGCCCGTCAGTTCGCCGTTCCCGGCACCCCCGGTCTCGAGCACCGCATCGGCGGACTGGAGAAGGCCAACGGCTCCGGCGACATCTCCTACCACGGTGGCAACCACGATCTGATGGTCCGGTTGCGCCAGGCCAAGATCGACGGCATCGCCGTACCCGATCTCGAGGTCGACGATCCCGGCGGTGACGCCGAGTTGTTGATGCTGGGATGGGGCAGTTCGTTCGGACCGATCGGTGAGGCCTGCCGCAGGGCGCGCCGGCGCGGGGTGAAGGTCGCGCACGCCCAATTGCGTCATCTCAATCCGCTGCCGGCCAATCTCGCCGATGTGCTGCGCCGCTACCCGCGGGTGGTGCTGCCGGAGATGAACCTCGGCCAGTTGGCACTGCTGCTGCGCGGCAAGTACCTGGTTGATGTGCAGCCGGTGACCAAGGTGGCGGGCATGGCGTTTCGGGCCGACGAGGTGGAGGAGATCATCGACGCCGCATTGGATGGCACGCTTGCCGACAGGGAACGGGACAAGGCCACCTTCGCCCGGTCGGCGGCGGCTACCGTAGGTGTCGCGGAGACCGTGAGCGTGGGAGAGGGCCAGTGACGGATCTGATCGGGGCCGATCTGTTGAAGAACTCGCTGGTGCCCACCACCGAGACGCCGATGAGGGCCCGGGATTTCACCAGCGATCAAGAGGTGCGGTGGTGCCCGGGATGCGGTGACTACGTCATCCTGAACACCATCCGGAACTTCTTGCCGGAGTTGGGATTACGACGCGAGAACATCGGGTTCGTCAGCGGCATCGGCGGCTCCAGCCGGGTCCCGTATTACCTGGAGACTTACGGGCTGCACTCCATCCACGGACGGGCCCCCGCGATCGCGACCGGGCTGGCGCTGGCCCGGCCGGACCTGTCGGTGTGGGTGGTGACCGGTGACGGCGACGCGCTGTCCATCGGCGGCAACCACCTGATCCACACGCTGCGCCGCAACGTCAACCTGACGATTCTGTTGTTCAACAACCGGATCTACGGCCTCACCAAGGGCCAG
>JAIOQK010000004.1 GCA_021413425.1 Mycobacterium sp. | reverse complement strand
GCGCTCGACACCTATGTCGTCGTCACGATCATGGTCGACATCATGGCCGATATCGGTATCCCGGTGAACAAGATCCAGCAGGTCACGCCCATCATCACGCTGTATCTGCTGGGCTACATCGCCGCGATGCCACTGCTGGGCCGGCTGTCGGACCGGGTGGGCCGCAAGCTGGTACTGCAACTCAGCCTGGCCACCTTCGCAGTCGGTTCGGTGGTCACCGCGCTGGCCGAGGATCGGCCCGTGCTGATGATCGGACGGGTGATCCAGGGTGTCGCCAGCGGCGCGCTGCTGCCGGTGACGCTGGCGCTGGCCGCCGACCTGTGGTCGGCCAAGAGCCGCGCGGGCGTGCTCGGCGGTATCGGTGCGGCGCAGGAACTCGGCAGCGTGCTCGGTCCGCTATACGGCATCGGTGTGGTGTGGCTGCTCAACACCTGGCGCGACGTGTTCTGGATCAACGTGCCGCTGACCGCGATCGCCATGGTGCTGATCCACATCAGCCTGCCCAGCCACGCACGCAAAGCCGACCCACCTCGAGTCGACGTCGTCGGCGGCGTGCTGCTGGCGATCGCGCTCGGACTGGCGGTGTGGGGCCTCTATAACCCGGCGCCGGACGGCAAGCAGATCCTGCCCCCGCACGGCGCGGCACTGGTCGCGGGCGCGGTGGTCTTCGCGATCGCCTTCGCGGTCTGGGAACGGTTTGCCCGCACCCGCCTCATCGACCCGCGCGGCGTCCGCGTGGTGCCGTTCCTGTCATCGCTGGGCACCTCGATGTGCGCCGGTGCGGCGCTGATGGTGACGCTGGTCAACGTGGAACTGTTCGGCCAGGGCGTGCTCGGCAAGGACCAGATCGGTGCGGCCTTCCTGCTGCTGCACTTCCTGGCCGCACTACCGGTCGGGGCTCTGGTGGGCGGCTGGCTGGCCACCCGGATCGGCGATCGGGCGGTCGCTGCGGCCGGCATGCTGATCGCGGCGGGGGCCTACTGGCTGATGTCGCACTGGAATGTGGATGTGCTCTCGGCCCGGCACGACCTGGGACCGATCAGCCTGCCGACCTTCAGTACCGATCTCGCGCTGGCCGGCCTGGGACTGGGTCTGGTGATCGGCCCGCTGACCTCGGCGGCGCTGCGGGTGGTGCCGGCCGCCCAGCACGGCATCGCCTCATCGCTGGTGGTGGTCGCCCGGATGACCGGCATGCTGATCGGCGTCGCGGCGTTGACCGCCTGGGGTTTGTACCGGTTCAACCAGATCCTGGCGACGCTGCCCAGCGTCCCGGCCGACAATCTGGCCGCCAAGATCGCCGGCGAAGCCGAGCGTTATCGCACCGCGTTCGCCATGCAGTACGGCTCGATCTTCTTCATCACCACGATCGTGTGCCTCGCGGGTGCGGCGATCGCGCTGTTCATCGGCGGCCGGCAGGAGCACGCCGACGAACAACCGGCGCTGCTCAGTCCGGCCGCACCAGGCTGAGCAGCAGATCCGGCCCGATGCGCTCGACGCTGTCGTAGCGCCACCGCAATGCGCCGGCGATGCTGGCCACCCCGACATCGTCGACAGCGGCGAGTGGCCCGCCCAGCAGAATCGGTGCCACATACGCCAGGATCCGGTCCACGACGCCGGCCCGCAGGAACGCACCGGCCAGGGTGGGACCGCCCTCGACCAGCACATCGGTCCGGTCGTGCAGCGCTTCGAGGACCTCATGGGGATCGCGGGTATGCAGCATGAGCGTGCGTGAATCACCATTGCACACATGGGATTCCGAGGGAACCTGACGAAGGCCCACCACCACCCGCAGCGGCTGGTCAACAGCCAGGCTGCCGTCCGGCAGGCGCGCCGTCAGCATCGGGTCATCGGCGAACACCGTGCCGGTGCCCACCACGATCGCGTCGGCCGACGCGCGCCGCCGGTGCAGATCGGCGCGGGCCGCTTCGCTGGTGATCCACTGGGAGGATCCGTCGGCTGCGGCACTGCGACCGTCGATGCTGGTGGCGAATTTCCATGTGACGTGCGGACGCCCGGTCCGCTGTTTGTGCAGCCACTCCCGCAACGGCCCGTACGCCACCTCGGTAGCGCAGACGCCGGTGTCCACCGCGACCCCGGCCTCGCGTAACCGTTGCCCGCCGCCCGCGGCGATCGGGTTGGGATCAGCGACGGCATAACTCACCGCGGCGACGCCGGCCGCCAGCAGTGCATCCACACATGGCCGGGTGCGACCGTGATGGTTGCACGGCTCCAGTGTCACCACCGCGGTGCCACCCGCGGCACGCTCCCCCGCCGCCCGCAGTGCGAGAACCTCCGCGTGCGCACCGCCGTCGTGTTCGGTTGCGCCGACACCGGCGATGGAGCCGTCCGCGGCCAGGATCACAGCTCCCACAGGCGGATTGGGATAGGTCGAGCCCTTCACCTGCTCGGCGCTGTGCAGCGCCGTCCGCATCGCGGCGAGGATGTGCTCGGGATCGGTCATACCCGCAGGTGCGGCGAGGCGCTGCCGGCGCGCCGCCGCAAGGATTCCACCGCCAGCGCCGGATCGGCTGCGCTGTACACCGCCGAGCCGGCCACGAAACAGTCCACGCCCGCCTCCGCGGCCGCTTCGATGGTGTCGGCGTTGATACCGCCGTCGATCTCCACCAGCACGGTCAACTCCCCGGAGTCGACCAACCGACGGGCGATTCGCACCTTGTCGAGCACCTCGGGGATGAAGCTCTGCCCGCCGAATCCTGGCTCCACCGACATCACCAGCAGGGTGTCGAAGTCGCGCAGGATCTCCAGATAGGGCTCCAGCGGGGTGCCCGGCTTGACCGACAGGCCCGCTTTCGCACCGGCGGCGCGGATATCGCGGGCGACTGCTACCGGATTGTCGGTGGCCTCGGCGTGGAACGTCACGTTGTGGGCCCCGGCCTCGGCGTAGCCGGGGGCCCATCGCCCGGGGTCGGTGATCATCAGGTGGCAGTCCATCGGGATGTCTGTGGCGGCTAACAGGCTTTGCACCACCGGCAGCCCGAGGGTCAGGTTGGGCACGAAGTGGGCGTCCATCACATCGACGTGAAGCCAGTCGGCACCCTCGACCGCGGCCGCCTCCTCGGCTAGCCGGGCGAAATCCGCCGACAGGATCGACGGTGCGATCATCGGTCTGGCCGGTGTCGGACCCGGGGGTGTAGCGCCACCGGTTGTCGAACTCAGTCGTGCCATGGCCATCACCCTAAGCCTCCCTGCGCAACGCGGCGGCGAACATCGCGTCGGTGCCGTGCCGGTGCGGCCACAACTGGACGTGCGGACCGTCGCCGAGGTCCCCGGCGGGGGCGAACAGCCCCCGGGTGTCGAGCGCGGTCACCGGGTGGCGGCGCACCGCATCGGAGATCACCGCGACCGTCTCGGCCAGGTGCGGCGAACACGTCGCGTAGAGGACTACCCCGCCGGGGCGGGTCAGCGCGATCGCCGAGGCCAGCAACTCGCGCTGCAGCCGGGCCAGCGCCGGCACATCGGCGGGTGTGCGCCGCCATCGTGCCTCCGGCCGCCGGCGCAACGCTCCGAGTCCGGTGCACGGCGCATCGACAAGCACCCGGTCGAAAGAACCGGCCTCCAGCGGGGGCTCGCGGCCGTCGGCGCGCAGCACCGCCACGCTCAGTCCGCGGGTGTTCTGCTCGACGATCTCCGCGCGGCGCGGATTGGGCTCCACCGCAGTCACTTGCGCGCCCTGCTCCGCTGCCAGCGCCGCGATCAGAGCCGTCTTTCCGCCGGGTCCGGCGCACAGGTCCAGCCACTGTCCGCGGTCCTCGCCGATCAGCGGCGCCAGTGTCAGCGCGAGCGCCACCAGTTGGCTGCCCTCGTCCTGTACCAGCGCCTGACCGTCGCGAATCGGAGCGAGCGCACCGGGGTCGCCGCCGGACAGATACACCGCGTACGGCGATAGGCGGCCGGGTACCCCACCCACCGTCTCGGCGAGTTGCTCCGCCGTCAACGAGCCGGGCCGGGCGGCGAGGTGGACGGCGGGGCGGGCATCGTCGGCAGCCAGCGCGACGTCAAGTTCACCGGCGGAGGCGCCGAGCGCGTCGGCGAACGACTGGGCGATCCAGCGCGGATGAGCGTGGACGAACGCGAGGTGACCGACCGGATCGGTGTCGGCCGGCGGCGCGAGCTGCTTGACCCAGGACGCCTCATCTCGACCGGCGATGGTCCGAAGGACTCCATTGACGAAACCGGCTCGCGCCGAATCGAACTCGATCCCGGCCTGCTCCACGGTGGTCGACACCGCGGCGTGCACGGCGACTCCCGTGCGCAGCAGCTGATAGGCGCCCAGCCGCAACAAATCCAGCAGCACCGGATCGATCTCCTCGATCGGTCGGTTGGCGGCCGATGAAATGACCGCGTCCAGCAGTCCGCGGGTACGACAGGTCCCGTAGGCCAGTTCGGTGGCGAACGCGGCGTCGCGCCCGCTGATACCGCGCTGGCCGAGGATCGCCGGCAACGCGAGGTTGGCATAGGCATCCCGCTCGGACACCGCGCGCAGCACATCGAAGGCGGCCCGCCGGCCGGGGTCCAGTTCGGCGCGGCCGGACCGGCCGCGGGGCTTTCCGGCGCGCGGGGGCCGCTCACTCACGACGCCATCACCTGCGCGCCCAGCCGCGCGCCCCGGGCCCAGTCCGCGGCGGCCATCGGTTTCTTGCCCGGCGGTTGAACCCAGCCGAGCTGCACCGGGCCTGAGCCGGTGCCGATGCTCACCCCGGCGCGGTCGGTGCGGATCATCCCCGGAGCCAGCGTGTCCTGCGACTCATCCCGGGACTGGACCACGATGACCGGGCCCAGTTTCACCCGCAGATCGCCGATCATGGTCCAGGCGCCGGGATTCGGTGTCACCGCGCGGATACGCCGTTCGATCACGTGGGCGGGCAACTCCCAGCGGACCCTGGCCGCCTCGACGGAGATCTTCGGCGCGAGGCTGACCCCTTCGGACGGCTGCGGGACGGCGGTCAGCGTGCCATCGGCGATCCCGTCCAACGTCGCCTCCAGCAGCGCCGCCCCCGAGACGGCAAGCCGGCCCAGAAGATCCCCGGCGGTGTCCGCCGCGTGGATGGTCTCGGTGGCAACCCCGTATACGGGGCCGGTGTCCAGGTCCGGTTCGATGAGGAACGTCGTCGCACCGGTGACGGCGTCACCGGCGGCGATGGCGGCCTGCACGGGTGCCGCACCGCGCCAGGCCGGCAGCAGCGAGAAGTGCAGGTTCACCCACCCGTGCGCAGGCACGGCGAGCAGATCCCGGCCCAGCAGCGCACCGTAGGCCACCACCGCGCAGCAGTCGGGAGCCAGCGCGGTCAGTTCGGCGACGAACTCACCGGAGTTCGGGTGCTGCGGCCGCAGTACCGGGACACCGGCGGCGGCTGCCACCTGCGCCACCGCGGAGGGCGTGGGCGAACCGCGCCTGCCGGAGGCGGCATCCGGCCGGGTGAGCACAGCGACCACGTCGTGGCGGGATGAGTCGAGCAACCGCCGCAGCGACGGCAGGGCCGGCTCGGGGGTGCCGGCGAAGATGATGCGCATACCGCTTATGAGGCAGCCCGGGGCGTCGCGGCGGCGCTCACCGCGGCACCTGGTAGAACTCGCGCTCCGACACCCCGGCCATCCCGCTGACGAACATCCACGGGATGGTGGTGCGCAGCCGATTCACCGTGGCGGCGGCGTCGTTGTAGTACTGGCGGGCGAACGCCAGCTTGTCCTCGGTGTCGGCGAGGTTCTGCTGAAGATTGAGGAAGTTGTTCGACGAGTTCAGTTGCGGGTAGGTGGTTCCCAGTGCCAGAACCTGGCCCACCGCGGTGTCGAACTGCTGTTCGGCGGAGGTGCGCTGCGCCACTGACTTCCCGCCGGTCGCCGCGGTCAGCGCCGCCTGGGCATCGGCCACGTGCGCCAGCACCGCCTTCTCGTGCGAGGCGAAGCTTCCCACGGTGCTGACCAATCCGGGGATCAGGGAGGCCCGCCGGGTGAGTTGCACGTCGATCCCGCCGAGCGCCTCGTCGGCCCGTACGTCGGCGGCACGAAGTGTGTTGTAACCCACCACGAATCCGATCAGGACCGCGACCGCGATGATCAGCGCGACGATGAGCACAAAGGTCACCATGAACCGCCTCCTCCTCCTCCACCACCACCACCGCCACCGCCACCGCCACCGCCACCGCCACCACTGGAGGACGATGACGACTGGGAGGCGGGGTAGGCGCCGATGGATGACGACAGCGCCGACTCGAAGCTGTCGAAACTAGCACCCCCCGAGGACGACGACGTCCAGCCTGATCCCGACGATGAGTGGTACCACTCGGGCTGCGGGGGCGGCTGTCCCGTCGCAGCCTGGTATTTCGCCGCCCACAGGGCCGCCGCACCACCGGCCACCGCGAACGGCACGTAGGCGGTGTAGAGGTCTTTGCGCGCGGAGAAGTCGAAGCGGGCCTCTGCGGAGTCGGTGGCCAGCATCCGGTGAAAGCCTCCTGCCTCCGACCACAGTTGGCGGCCCGTCGGGGTGCGGCGCATCCCGACTCCCGGGGTCCAGGCGCGCAGTGACAGCAGGAAGAACACGGCGAACGGCAAGGCCCACAGCGTGATCGGGAACAACCACCGGAAGAATCCGCAGACCGCCAGACCCAGCGCAACGAGGTTGGCGACCCGCAGCCACAATTCCGAAGGATGCTTGGCGATCATGCCTTCGCTGATCGCCCACTGCCGGACCGCCGCGTCCATGGCGGACTTGGCTGCCGTGAGCTTGCGGCCGGCGGTCACGGTTCCGTTGGCGCTGAAATCCTGTCCGCGGCCGGTGAGGCCGAGCGCCGATCCGACCGCCACGCTGGGAAATCAAGGTGCTGGGCGATTGGGCGTTCATGTGGACCAAGCTGTCGGTCGTGGTGACTCCGCCCGGAGGCGCTGCGCCT
>JAIOQK010000003.1 GCA_021413425.1 Mycobacterium sp. | reverse complement strand
GTGCTGGCGCTGCCTCCGGGGGACGGACCGCTGATCGTGGTGGCCCCGTCCACCGCGGAGATGGGAACGGCCCGACTGGCCGAGACCGCCCTGGAGCACCTGGTGCCCGGGACTTCGGTGCCAGCCGGCTACCGGCTGGTGGTGTCCCGCCTCGGCGGCGACGACGTCACCGTCCCGCCCTGGGCGACGGTGGGCCTGAGCCGTCAGGACGAGTTGCTGCGCCACGCGGATCTGGTGGTCTGCGCCGCCGGCCACGGCATGCTGTCCAAGACCCGGCTGGCCGGAGTTCCGATGGTGGTGGTGCCCGGTGGCGGGGATCAGTGGGAACTGGCGAATCGTGTTGTGCTGCAGGGTAGTGCGCGGCTGATCCGGCCGCTGACCCCCGAGGCGTTGGTGACGGCGGTCAACGAGGTTCTGGCCGGCCCGTCCTACCGGGAGGCGGCCCGACGGGCCGGACGCAGCGTGGGTGGGGTGACCGATCCGGTACGGGTGTGCCACGAAGCCGCTGGGTAGGTTGGCCGGGTGCGGCTGACCGAATTCCACGAACTTCTCGAGGCTCAGTTCGGCCCGGTTCGTGGCGCTTCCCTGCTGGTCGACCACGTGCTGACCGGGCTCGGCGGGCGCACCGGCGCGGCGGCCATCGAGGATGGCGTGGACCCCCGCGAGGTGTGGCGGGCGCTGTGCGCCGACTTCGACGTGCCCCGCGATCAGTGGTAGCGACACGCCGCGCGCGCTTCCTTGCTATCGAACACATGTTCGTTATTGTGGGTGGTGTTCGACTGTCCGGTTTTGTCAGAGGCCTGCCCTAGCGTCACGGCCAACCGACCGATCCCCGGTCACTCACCAAGAACGGAGACACCCATGGCGCAGCAAGCCAACGACCGCGAGAAGGCTCTCGAACTCGCTCTGTCGCAGATCGAGAAGAACCACGGCAAAGGCGCGGTGATGCGCCTCGGCGACGACATCCGCCAGCCCATCTCGGTCATCCCGACCGGTTCCATCGCCCTGGATATCGCGCTGGGCATCGGCGGCCTGCCCCGCGGCCGCGTCGTGGAGATCTACGGCCCGGAGTCCTCCGGCAAGACCACCGTGGCCCTGCACGCGGTGGCCAACGCCCAGGCCGCCGGCGGTATCGCGGCCTTCATCGACGCCGAACACGCGCTGGATCCCGAATACGCCAAGTGCCTCGGTGTGGACACCGACGCGCTGCTGGTCAGCCAACCCGACACCGGCGAGCAGGCACTGGAAATCGCCGACATGCTGGTCCGGTCCGGAGCGATCGACATCCTGGTCATCGACTCGGTGGCCGCACTGGTGCCGCGCGCCGAGATCGAAGGCGAGATGGGTGACAGCCACGTCGGTCTGCAGGCCCGCCTGATGAGCCAGGCGCTGCGCAAGATGACCGGGGCGCTGAGCAACTCGGGCACCACCGCGATCTTCATCAACCAGCTGCGCGAGAAGATCGGTGTGATGTTCGGTTCGCCGGAGACCACCACCGGCGGCAAGGCGCTGAAGTTCTACTCCTCGGTGCGCCTGGACGTCCGCCGGATCGAGACACTCAAGGACGGCACCGACGCGGTGGGCAACCGCACCCGCTGCAAGGTCGTCAAGAACAAGATGGCGCCGCCGTTCAAGCAGGCCGAGTTCGACATCCTCTACGGCAAGGGCATCAGCCGCGAGGGCTCGCTCATCGACATGGGCGTCGACCACGGCTTCATCCGCAAGTCGGGATCGTGGTTCACCTACGAGGGTGAGCAGCTGGGCCAGGGCAAGGAGAACGCCCGGACCTTCCTCATGGAGAACCCCGACATCGGCAACGAGATCGAGAAGAAGATCAAGGAGAAGCTCGGGGTCGGTGCGGTGCTGACCGATGAGGTCGTCGATGACGTCCTTCCCGCTCCCGTCGACTTCTGAGACGCGCGAAGAGCAGGCGCACGCGGCGTGCCTGCGCCTGCTCACCGTGCGCGCCCGGACCCATGCGGAGCTGGCCGGGCATCTGACCAAACGCGGCTATCCGGACGACGTCGCCGAAACGGTGCTCGCCCGGCTGGCGGCGGTCGGCCTGATCGACGACGAGGACTTCGCCGCCCAGTGGGTGCGCTCCCGGCAGACGCACGCCGGAAAAGGCAAGCGGGCCATCGCAGCTGAGCTTCGCACCAAAGGGGTCGACGCCGAGGTGATCGCCACCGCCCTGGACGGCATCGACGCCGGCGCCGAACGGGTGCGGGCCGAGCAACTCGTGGAACGCAAGCTCCGGCGCGAAGCGCTCGACCCCGGTGACGACCCGAAGGTCATCCGCCGGCTGGTCGGCATGCTCGCCCGCCGCGGCTACCATCAGAGCATGGCGGTGGCGGTGGTCACCGATGCGCTGGCCGCCGAACGGGAACGCCGCCGGGTCTGACAGTGCTCATTGGTTGACAGGACCAATCAGCGCCCGATGATCTCCCGGGCGGCGCGAATACCGGAGCTGTAGGCGCCGTGCACGGTCGCGGGCGCCATCTCATTGGTGGCCTCACCGGCGAAGTAGACGCGGTCGTCGATGGCGGCGGCGAGGTGCTCGCGCATGTTCGGTGTCGAGCCCACCTTGGCAAATGAGTACGAGCCGCGCGCGTAGTCGTCCGAGCCCCACCGCGTGATCTGGTGTCCGGTCGGATCCGGGCATTCGCGGCCGTAGATGACACGCAACGTCGACATCGCCCCCTCGACGATCTGCTCGTCGGTCCAGCCCTCGATGGTGCGCCCGAACTGCGCGGCGTTGAACCCCAGCAGGACCGGCCGCCCGGTGGGGCGGTCGAGGTTGATCCACTGCGCCCACTGACCGTATCGGTCAAGCCCCGGGACATAACCGAGCCAATCGGTGTCTGCCCAGAAGGTCTCGGGAAACCGCAGATAACACTTATTGAGCACGCCGACGCCCAGTCCGTTGATCGCCTTTGACTTCACAGCCGGTAGGCCGGCTGCGAACGCCACCGATCCGCTCTGCAGCACACCCAGTGGAAGCGTGACGACCACCTGGCCGGCGTTGAAAGCGCCCCTGTTCGTCGTGACGACGACCCCGGACGGACTCCAGTCGATCCCGCTGACGGTGTGCCCGGTGAGAACGCGCAGATCTGCACCGAGGTGGTTGGTGATCTGCTCGTAGCCGCCGGGGAAGAGAACGTCGTCGCCGTTGATCGGGTCGCCACTGTCGTAGAACAGTGCGGAGAGTTCTTCGGCCGCACCGGAGTACTCGTGCTCGAGGTCATTGATGTTGTAGGCGAGCAGTTCGCGGTCGCGGTCATCGAGGCCTGCCCCGACCGCGCGGGCGAGTGCGGCCCGGATCGAGGTGTCGGTGTCGGCACTGTCCTGGTAGTCGCTCAGGGCATCGGCGACCCGCTCGCCCCACGCCTCGAGTGCCTGGCTCTGTGCCGGCGTGGTCTCGCCGCCGTCAGGCAGGTAGTAGGTGATGTCATCGCCGTCGGTGACGACCGTCTGCGCTCTGATCTGTTCGGCTATCTCGTACACGGGATTGCCGTCAATGCCATGAATCCATGAGGCGCCCAGATCGACCGGGATATCCGGCCATACGGTGCTGGTCCACACCCGTCCGCCGATCCGCCCCCGGCCCTCCAGGATCGTCACCCGGCGGCCGTTGTCGGCGAGGTGACGCGCGGCAGCCAGGCCGCTTACTCCGGCGCCGACCACGATGACCTCAGCGCTCGGGTCGGCATCGGAGTCGCCGGTGTCGGCTGAACATGCCGAGAGCACGCCGCCGGCCAGGATGCCTGACAGGCCGATCCCGGTGCCGCGAAGCATCTGCCGGCGGCTGTACACCCTCGCCACGAGGTCCACGTTAGTCGCCGGGCTCGAGGGTGTGTATCGGAGTCGGGGTGCGCCGTGAGCGCCGCAGTCGCCGCTCCACGCGCGTCGCCACCGCCGACAGTGCGAAGTTGACGCTGATCATCAGCAAGGCGATCACGATCAGCGCCGGGACATAGTTTCCGTAGGACGAACCGATCACCGTGCCCTGGCGCACCATCTCCACGAAGGTGATCTGGTAGCCGATCGCGGTGTCTTTGAGCACCACCACCAACTGCGAGATCAGCACCGGCAGCATCGAGGTGATCGCCTGCGGCAGCAGCACCGACCGCATCGTCTGTCCCCAGCTCAACCCCAGCGCTGTGGCGGCCTCGCTTTGGCCGCGCGGAAGCGCGCCCACCCCGGAGCGGACGATCTCGGCGATCACCGCGCCGTTGTAGAGGGTCAGGCCGGTGACGACCCCGGCCAGCGCCAGATGTTTCGACGGGAACGCGTCATACAGCGCGTAGAGGAAGTAGGCGAAGATCATCATGATCAGCACCGGCACCGC
>JAIOQK010000002.1 GCA_021413425.1 Mycobacterium sp. | reverse complement strand
ACCGAGTACTCGTGCACCGCCAGCGTCGCACCGGGGCGCAGCAGCTCGCGGAACCGGCTCAACTGAGCATCGGGGTCGACGAGATTGCGCAGCAGATAGGCGGCCAGGATGCCGTCGAAAGGGCCATCCACACCGGCGTCGGTGAGCTTCTCGATCGGGGTGTGCACGAACCGCACCGAGTCGGGCCACGATTTGGCGGCGGCCTGCTCCAGCATGCCGGCCGAGGCGTCGACGGCCACGATCTGCGCGTGCGGGGCCGCCGTGAGCAGTGCGGCGGTGGAGGCACCGGTGCCGCAGCCGGCATCGAGCAGACGCATGCCCCTGCCGCCGTCGGCAATCCTCATCCGCCGCGCGGAGATCCGCAGGTGGCTGTGGTAGCCGGGGTTGGCGCCGACCAGGCGGTCATAGGCCTGCGCGCCGACATCGAAGGCGCCGGGCACCTCGGTCTTCGGCAGCCCGTCATGACCCACACTCACGGTTGACGCTCCTCTTTGCGCTGTCCCTGCTTCACCCATAGCAATAGCACGGCGGTCACCAGCGCCGCGCCGAAGAGGAAGTCCTCCACCGGAATGTCCCACGGGAAGCGCACGCCGGAGGTGTGCTTCTCGTTGTAGAGCACGATAGGGGCGGACAATTTGGTCAACCACCCGTCGATGAGTATCTGGAATCCCAGCACGATCGCCATCGTCAACCAGTACCCGAGTTCGCGGAACAGGCCTGTGCGCAGCACCTTAACTTCAAGCAGACACACCGCGATCACCGAGATGATGGCGGGCAGGGTGTAGCCGAGGCCGATCACCGCACGCTCAATTCGGGCGCCTTCGCCCTCCACCGGGACAGCATCTCGAGGATGGTGGTCACCGCGTTGTAGGTCAGCAGTCCGCACACCGGGATCACAATGAAGAACAGGAGTTCCTCCAGCGGCATGAAGGGCACATCGATACCGCTGACATAGCGCGGGTTGTAACTCCACACGTGCAGCGAGATGGCGATGGCATCCCAGATCAGGAAGGCCGTCACCACCGGCATCATCGCGCGCAACAGACGTACCGGCTGGCGGTAGACGCCCTCGCCGAGGAGCTCCAGCGGCGCGGTGATCAGCACGCACCCGGCGAGTAGCAGCAGGTACTGCCAGGTGTCGTCGAGTCCCATCAGGGCCATCAGGCAGCGCCCTGGGTCATCGAACCTCTCGGGCCGGGGCGTGATCGGCGGGCCCGCTTGGCCCGGATCAGCCCACTGGTGAACACCTGCAGCCGGCGGCCGACCCCCACCGACGCCCGCTGGCTGAATACGGCGAAGTCGATGGCCTCGATGCGGTCGAGGATCTCCGAGTACAGCGTGAAGGCCGCTGTCACACACGGCCGTGACTCCGGGGCCAGCAGGGCGATGCCCTTGTAGGCGGTGCGGTAGATGGCGCGGGTGGTGGCGTGCTGGTCCTCCAGGGCTTGCCGGACCCGCGGATCGGTGCGGCGGTTGTCGTGGCACCACTGCAGCAGCGCCCGGTCCACGCCGAACGCGGCCAGTTCATCGGCCGGCAGGTAGACCCGATTGCGCTCCAAGTCCTCGTTGATGTCGCGCAGGAAGTTGGTCAGCTGGAAGGCCTGACCCAGCGCCTCGGCGTAGGGCTCGGCGTCGGCCAGCGGTCCGACGGTGCCGAGGATGGGCAGCATCTGCAGGCCGATCACCTCCGCGGAGCCGCGCACGTAGCGGTCCAGCGCGGCCCGGTCCGGGTAGTCGGTGACGGTCAGGTCCATCCGCATCGACGTCAGGAAGTCGTCGAAGAGGTTCAGCGGGATGCGGTACTTGCGGGCGGTGTGCAGCACCGCCGGCAGCACCGGCTCGCTGCCGTCGTCGGCGCCGTCGAAGAACTTCGCCGCCAACCGCTCCAGGCGCGCTTCCCGGTCGGCGACGGGTGCGTCCGACTGCAGGTCGTCGAGAATGTCGTTGGCGTAGCGGGCGAATCCGTAGAGAGCATGCACGGCCGGGCGCTGCGACGGTGCCAGCAGTCGGGTGGCCAGGAAGTAGGTGCGCCCGTGCTCGGCGTTGAGTTGGCGGCAGTAACGGTAGGACTCGCGCAGTCCTTCGTCGTCGATTCCGGCGGCGCCCAACTCGGTGTTGATCACGCCCGCACCTGCTTGGCCGCACCGGTGATGGTCCGCCGGTTCGACGGATCGTCGACTCCGCCGGTGATGCGCTGGGCGGCCAGCCGACCCGACAGCAGCGCGGTGGGCACACCGACCCCGGGGACCGTCGAGCCACCGGCCAGCACCGCATTGTCGATGCCGCGCACCAGGTTGGCCGGCCGGAACGGGCCGGTCTGGGAGAAGGTGTGCGCCAGCGCGAACGGCGAACCCGCCATCATGCCCTGACGCGCCCAGTCCGCCGGGGTGACGACGTCGAGAATGTCGGCGTCGCGATCCAGTCCGGGCATCAGGCGCTGCGCGGCGGTCGCCAGCATCGTGCGGGCGTAGGTGTCGCCCTCGGCCGCCCAATTGATCTTGCCCACATCGAGATTCGGGCAAGGCGCCAGAACGAAAAGCAGGTCGCGCCCGGGTGGGGCCAGGGTGGGATCCGTCGCCGTCGGCATCGTGACCAGAAGCGACGGGTCGCTCATGAGCACGCCGTCGTCGATGATCTCGTCGAAAGTCGTCGACCAATTCTTACCGAAGCTGATGTTGTGGTGCTCCAGTGCGCCGTTGACCGCCGGCACACCCACGTGCATGACGACCGCCGACGGAGAGGGGCGGTACTTGATCGGACGCCGCGGCGTGCGGCCGAGCAACTGGTAGGTCAGCGGCAAATCGGTGGTGAGGACCACCGCGTCGCAGGCGATCCGGTCGCCGGAGTCGGTGCACACCGCCGT
>JAIOQK010000001.1 GCA_021413425.1 Mycobacterium sp. | reverse complement strand
CACCACATTGCCCGGCTTGTAGACACCATGGACGTTGCCGAACGTCGCGGCCAGCAGGTAACGGCCGTTCTCCCCCGCACCGAGGGCGTGGACGGTCTTCTCGAAGTCCTCTGAGCTGGTGTAGAGCTTCTCGTTGATCTCTGCCTCGACGCCATCCTCCTCGCCGCCGACCACGCCGATCTCGACTTCGAGGATGATCTTGGCCGCCACGGCCTGCTTCAGCAGATCGACGGCAATGCTCAGGTTCTCGTCGATCGGGACGGCCGAACCGTCCCACATATGGGACTGGAACAGCGGGTTCAGGCCCCGCCCCACCCGTTCGCCGGAGATGGCGAGCAGCGGGCGCACATAGGTATCGAGCTTGTCCTTGGGGCAGTGATCGGTGTGCAGTGCAACGGTGATGGGGTAGCGCTGCGCGATCACATGGGTGAACTCGGCCAGGGCCACCGCCCCGACCACCATGTCCTTGATGCCCATACCCGAAGCGAATTCGGCACCGCCGGTGGAGAATTGGATGATCCCGTCGCTTCCGGCATCGGCGAAACCCTTGATGGCCGCGTTGACTGTCTCCGACGATGTGCAGTTGATCGCCGGGAAGGCGAAGGCGTGTTCCTTGGCGCGGGCCAGCATCTCCTCGTAGACCTCGGGCGTGGCGATGGGCATGGCAGGTCCTCTCCGCTGATCAGGGGCGTTGAGGGAAGTATGTCAAACAGCGAGGCGTCCGGGGCGGGCACCGCAGAGGCGTATCTTTGGGCCTTGTGACCACCACGGTTCTGGCCCTTCCCGGCATCCTCGACCCGATGTATTGGCTCGGCGAGGGCGGCCTGTTCGCCTCCGCGGTGCTGCCGGGAATCCTGATCATCGTCTTCATCGAGACCGGCCTGCTGTTCCCACTGCTGCCCGGCGACTCGCTGTTGTTCACCGGCGGGTTGCTGGCGGCGGCACCCAACCCGCCCGTGAGCATCTGGGTGCTGGTGCCGGCGGTCACCGTGGTGGCGATCCTCGGCGACCAGTGCGCCTACTTCATCGGCCGGCGGATCGGCCCGGCACTGTTCGACAAGGAAGACTCGCGGTTCTTCAAGAAGCGCTACGTCAGCGAATCGCACGCCTTCTTCGAACGCCACGGCCCCAAGACGATCATCCTGGCGCGCTTCGTGCCGATCGTTCGCACCTTCACGCCGGTGCTGGCCGGGGTGTCCTACATGCGCTACCCGGTATTCCTCGCCTTCGACATCGTCGGCGGCATCCTATGGGGCGCCGGCGTGACACTGCTGGGCTACTTTCTGGGCAACGTGCCGTTCGTCAAGAACAACCTTGAGCTGATGATTCTGCTCATCGTGTTCCTGTCGATCCTGCCCGGCTTGAGCGCGGTCGGGCGGAGTCTGCTGCAACGCCGACGTGCCCAGCCCGACGAGCGTCTCGTCCGGCCCGAGGAGAGTTAGGCCGCTAGGTGTACTCGGCTAGGGCCACGAGCCTAGGGCCGGCGCAGCTCCGGCCGGCGGCATCGGAGACAGATTGGCTCCCGGGATCTGCGAGTTCTGCAGTGCCCCGAGGCATAACCCGAGCCTGCCGGGCAGACACGTTCCGCCGGTGCCGGTGATGCCGATGCTGCCCTGGGACTGCGACCAGCACACCCCGGTTACCGGATCGGTGATCGTGCCGCCCGGACAGGGCGCAGCAGACGCCGGGGGGGCGCTGATCATCGGTGCCGACAGCAGTGCGCCGCCACAGACCGCGGCCAGCAGCAGTCGAGGAGCCGTAGAGCGAAATCTCATGGTGTTCTCCGAGCGTGAGTCAGTCTGGGCCGTCAGGACGGGAGGGTGATCGTGGTCTTCTCGCGGATGAGGTTGGCCGCGTCGATCACGACCTGCTCCTGACCCTTGGGCGCCTCGCCGTTCAGTTGCAGGACGAACAGCGCACCATTGCCCGGAATGACGATGGTCTCCTGGCCGACGGCTCGGGGCTTGCCTTCCTCAACGAAGGTGCCGCTGTAGCTGACCGCGTCGAAACCGCCGAACGTGGTGCGCTCCGGCGGTCCGTTGACGGGCTCGAAGTCGGGCAACTCATCGAGTTGGCCGGATGCCAGGTCGAGAATCTTGTCGGGGTCGACGTCGCCGGTGAGCTTGGAGGCGATCGCGTACATGAACGGCTCGTCGTTCGGGTCGACGGGCTCGCCGTAGACGATGGCGCCGTACGCCCAGTCCGGGGTGCGGTCGCCGGCCGCCACCCAGTCCGGCGGGAACGGGAAGTCGATCGTGGGCGTGCCCGGTTCGTCCTTCTTGAAGGGAACCTCGGCGATCTTGTTGTCCACGATGTACTGGTGCAGGGTGGCTCCCGCGGCGGGCGCCTCGCCGCCGTGCCCCTCTCCCTCGCCCTTGGCCGGGGCCGGCGAACCGGTCCATACCTCCGGGGTTGCCGAGGTCGTCGCCGTGGACGCCTTCTCGGCCGGGCTGCAGCCGGCGAGCACAAGACTCAGTCCGACCGCCGCAACCCCTACCGCTGTGATGGTTTTCATCGGGTCGCCTTCTCCTTGTCTCGCATGCTGGGGTGAGCTTAATCCGCTTTACGGCTGGCGCGCGGGTCAACCGCACCCGTCTGACCCGCGAGGGTGTGCGCGGCCTCCATCAGCATCCAGCCCGATACCTGAACCGACAGATCGCGTTCCGGCGCGGCGGAACCGTGCACGGCCCCGTCGGCCTTTCGAGCACGCTCTCCGGCAATGTCGGGCGGATCGGCCGGCCGGTCCCAGAAAGCGCCGAACAGTGGGAGGCCGGCCACGGTGCACCGGTTGTCCCAGGCGGCGCGGGCTGACTGCAGCACGATGCGCCGCGCGGCGTTGCGCACCCGCTCATCAGCGGCGGCAGTGCCGGGCAGGGCGGTGGCGGCCAACGCCAGGTATCGCGCGGTGATCCCGGCGAAGAGGCCGCCGTCTCCCCCGCCTGCCCCGGCGAGTACACCGTCGGGTGCCATGTGTTCGCCGATCGCGTCGACCAGCCGGTGGACCCGGCGGGCGTGGCGATCGTCGCGGGTGCGCACCGCGAGTTCGGTCTCCAGCCCGACCACCACCCCCTGGCAGTAGGTGTACTGTGCGCGAACCAGCGAGCCCCCTTTGATCCCGTCGAACACCAGCTTGGTGTCCGGGTCGATCAGGGTGGCGTCGATCCAGTCGGCCATCTGCCGTGCCCGCGGCAGCCCGCCGGGATAGCGGGCCAGGAAGATCCCGGCCGGGCCGTTGGCCGGCGCATTGAAGAACCGGTCCTGTTTGCGCCACGGGATGCCGCCGCCGGCTTCGGGCATCCAGGAGTTCGTCAGCTGGGCGGCCAGCGTGCGCAGCGCCGCGGGGGTGTGCACTCCGGTCAGCCTCGCGGCGCGTTCGAGGGCCAGCGCGAGCCAGGCCATATCGTCGTAGTAGCTGTTGGTCCAGCGGCCGAGGTTGCGGGCCCGATGCCCGCGGATCTGACGCCGGATGGCCGTGATCCGTTCGGGCCGGGGGTCGCGCTGCTGGGCGTCGACGAGGGTGTCCAGCAGATGCGCCTGCCACCAGTAGTGCCAGGAACCGAAGACCCGGTCCTTGGCCGTGGGCGGCCAGCCCACCACTCCCAGTCGGGTTCCAGGCAGTTGCCAGAGCCGCCGCAGGTGCCGGCGGGCGATCGCCGCCTCGGCGGCGGCTGCGCGGTCGCTCCACCGGTCCATAGCCTGACGATCCTGCCCTACCAGGCGCTGCCCAAGTCGGCCCACCGCGCGATCCAGGCATGCATGGCGATACCGGCGGCCACCGCGGCGTTGATGCTGCGGGTGGAACCGAACTGGGCGATCGACACCGTGAGCGCCGCCCCGGACGCGGCTGCCGGTGAGATCCCCGGACCCTCCGAGCCGAAGATCAACAGGCACTCCCGCGGCAATGCGGTCTGCTCCAATCGGACCGACCCTGCGACGTTGTCGACGGCCACCGCGGTCAGCCCGATCCCCGCGGCGAAGGCCAGCAGGTCTTCGGTGGTGTCGTGGTGGGTGAGCCGCTGATAGCGGTCGGTGACCATGGCACCGCGGCGGTTCCAGCGGCGGCGGCCGACGATGTGCACCGTGTCGACCGCGAATGCGTTGGCGGTGCGGACCACGGCGCCGATATTGGCGTCGTTGCCGAAGTTCTCGATCGCGATGTGCAACCGGTGCCGGCGGCGGTCGATGTCGGCGATGATCGCCTCGCGGGTCCAGTACCGATAGGCGTCAACGACATTGCGGGTGTCGCCGTGCGCGAGCAGTTCCGGGTCGAAGCGGGGGTCCTGCGGCGGCGCACCCTGCCGGGTCTGGTCCCACGGCCCGACGCCGGGGGCTCCGGTGGACCACTCGGTGGGACCGGACTCCGACTCGGTGGGACCGGACTCCGACTCGGTGGGACCGGGCTCCGTCACGGCCGTCCCGACGCCAGCAGTTCGATCCTGGCGAAGCGCCCGGCCCGCCGGCCCACCAGAGCCACCGACGCATCCGGGAGTGCAGGCAGTACCGGCGGCACGGTGCCCGCGGGGCCGACGGAAAAGGCCAGCCCGGCGCTCGCGCGAACCAGTCGCCGACCCGACTCCCCCCGCAGTGCCGCACCGGCCAGGTGGCCGTCCTGGTAGATCAGTCCGTCGAGGGCCTCGCAGGGCGCGTCGATGCGAAGCAGATCGGCCTGTTCATTCAGCCAGCGCGTCAGGGGCGCACCGGCTGACGGATTAGCGCCGATGGCCGCCGCGGTGATCAACTCACCGGTCTCGGCCCGCATCGGTGTGAGCATCGGGGGCACCTCGGTGAACATCACGCCCACCGGAGACGCCAGGCAGCGGGCCGACCACTGCCGAAGTTGCTCTCCGGCAAAGGTTTCCACCGTCGCCCTGCGGTCCGGGCGGATCTGTGTCGGCTCAGCGCGGGAGACCTCCAGGGTTTCCTCCGGCGGGCATCCGTCGAGATCATCGGTCATGGCCGCGAGGTAGGACAGGGTGTCAGCATCGTATCCGGTTGGTTGATGAGCGAGTACAACGTCGAATTCCACTGTGGCACAGACGATGGCGTAGGCCAGCACGCCGGGTCCGGATCCGACACAGATCACGTCGACGACGTCATCCCACTCAAGGTCCCACGCCGGGTCCCATTCCCGGCCCCGGCCCGCCGATGTCACCCGCCGTTGAGACCGAGGTCGGCCAGGCCCAGGATGCTGCGGTACGGAATCCCCTCGGCCTCGATGGCCTCGGCGGCGCCGGTGGCCCGGTCCACGACGGTGGCGACGCCGACCACGGTGGCACCTGCCTCGCGAACGGCGTGGACAGCGGTCAGCGCCGAACCACCGGTGGTGCTGGTGTCCTCTACCACCAGGACCCGCTTGCCGGCGACCTCGGCGCCCTCGATAAGCCGTTGCATGCCATGGGATTTGATCGACTTGCGCACCACGAACGCGTCGATGGGCCGCCCGGCGGCGTGCAGGACGGCGCAGGCCACCGGATCGGCGCCCATCGTCAGTCCCCCGACGGCGGCGTAATCCCAATCCGCGGTGAGCTGACGCATCAGCCGGCCGATCAGCGGGGCCGCGGCGTGGTGCAGGGTGGCGCGGCGCAGATCGACGTAGTAGTCGGCTTCTTTACCCGAGGACAGGGTGACCCGGCCGAACACCACCGAGATCTCCCGCACCAAGCCGGCCAGCTCGTCGCGGGTGGCCCGGTCCATCTCAGGTGCGGTCACGTCCTCGTCCCAATCTGTTCGTTAATGCGCGGACCACCCCGCCCGGCACCAGCCGGCCCGCCGAGGTGAGCAGTTTGTACTGCACTCCGGGAATGCTGACGACCTTGCCCTTGGCGATATCGGCGAGACTGTCGGCGACGACGTCGTCGACGGTCAGCCACATCGGGCCGGGAATGGACGCCATGTCGATTCCGGCGCGTTCATGAAACTCGGTACGCACGAATCCCGGGCAGACCGCGTGCACGCTGACGCCGGTGCCGGCCAGACCGTTGGCCAAGCCCTCGGAGAAGAACACCACCCAGGCCTTCGACGCCGAGTAGGTCGACCCACGGCCGGGAAGCAGGCCCGCGACACTGGCGATGTTGATGACGGTGCCCCGCCCGGCGGCGAGCATCGCGGGCAGCGCCGCACGGGTCAGGTGCATGACCGCCGTGACGTTGACGTCGAGCTGACGTTGCAGTTCGGTGGGGTCGGCGGTCCAGAATTCACCGGAGGTGCCGAACCCGGCGTTGTTCACCAGAATCGTCACACCATCGGTCAGCCTGGCGACGACGGCGTCCCGACCGGACGGCTCGGACAGGTCGGCGGGCAGCACCTCGACGTCGACGCGGTGCGCGGCGCGCAGTTCGGCCGCCAACTCCTCAAGCCGCATTACGTCCCGGGCGACGAGAACCATGTCGTGGCCGTCGCGGGCGAATCGCCGCGCGTACCCGGCGCCGAGACCGGCGGTGGGGCCGGTGACCAGTGCGACAGGGCGGGACACCCCGACACACTATCCCGCAGTCAGTGTTGGTAGTTCGGGGCCTGCGTGCCGGTTCGCGGCGGTTGTGGGCGCAGCATGGGCGGCGCCTCGCTGCGGCCGGGGGGAAGTTCGGCACGTTCGGATTCGGCGCGACGGCGACCCGACTGGACCGCGGCGGCCTGAGCCGGAACAGGCGGCAGAACTCGAAGCAGATCGTTGAACTGCCGGACCGCGCGCAGGCCCTCATCCCACTGCGCCCGAGTGGACGAGATGGGCATCGCGGCCAGGGTCCAGTTCTGTTCGTTCCACAGGATCTCGGCACACTCGGGTGCGGTGTGGGCGAACGTCACCATGCGGCGGTCGCACGCGCGGCGCGCGGCATCAAGATTGTTGGAGTACATCATCCGGGGGCCGATGGCACCCAATAGCCACACGTCGTTCTCGCGGGGTTCCTTGACGCCTTTGAGACGCAGGTCCATGACAACGTTGGTGCCGATTTTGCGGTGCAGTGCGACGACGGTGGCGACGTCCTCGAGATCGAAGACGTACACCGCCTCGCCGCGGATCTGGCCGAGCACGACATTGCGGGCGGTCACGTCACCCACGGTGGACATCACGCCGCGCCTCCAGCGCCCGAGGATCTCGCTGGACTGCTGCTCGTAGTCGAATCCATGTGCCCGCGCCCACGACTTGCGGCGCCGTCCGAGCCCGCGGCGGCGGCCGATATCGACGTACAGCAGCACCGCCGCGCCTGCGAAGCACAGTGCGGACAGCGTGAACCAAAACGGAACCATCGGATGAAGCCTAACCTTCTGCGGCCGTTCACCGAGAGGGCCTGGAGGTCACAACCGGGTCACCATTCCCCGCGAGCAGACGCAAACTCGCATCAAGCGGCGTCCGCCGATGCGAGTTTGCGTCTGCTCGGGTGCGTCATCCCAGAATCAGAGACTCGCCGTCAGCCGAGACGTTGACCGGCACCACGTCACCGTCGTGCACCTCGCCGGCCAGCAGCATCTTCGCCAACTGGTCGCCGATGGCCTGCTGGACCAGCCGGCGCAGCGGCCGGGCCCCGTAGACCGGGTCGAACCCGCGATTGGCCAGCCACTCCTTCGCCGGTAGCGATACCTGCAGTTCCAGGCGCCGCTGGGCCAGCCGTTTCTGCAGCTGAGCCAGCTGGATATCGACGATCCGGACCAACTCGTCGGGCTGCAGGGCGTCGAAGATCAGCACGTCGTCGAGCCGGTTGATGAACTCCGGCTTGAACGCCGCGCGCACCGCCGCCATCACCTGCTCGTGGTCGCCGCCGGAGCCCAGGTTGGACGTCAGGATCAGGATGGTGTTGCGGAAGTCGACCGTGCGGCCCTGACCGTCGGTGAGCCGGCCCTCGTCGAGGACCTGAAGCAGCACGTCGAAGACGTCCGGGTGGGCCTTCTCGACCTCGTCGAACAGCACCACCGTGTACGGGCGCCGCCGCACCGCCTCGGTCAGCTGGCCGCCCTGGTCGTAGCCGATGTAGCCGGGAGGGGCACCGACGAGGCGGGCGACGGAGTGCTTCTCGCCGTACTCGCTCATGTCGATGCGGACCATCGCCCGCTCGTCGTCGAACAGGAAATCTGCCAGCGCCTTGGCCAATTCGGTCTTGCCGACGCCGGTGGGGCCGAGGAACAGGAACGACCCGGTGGGCCGATTGGGGTCGGCCACCCCGGCCCGCGAACGGCGCACCGCATCGGAGACCGCGGCGACGGCCTTCTTCTGGCCGACCACGCGGCGGCCGAGTTCGTCCTCCATCCGCAGCAGCTTGGCGGTCTCGCCCTCCAGCAGACGCCCGGCCGGAATCCCGGTCCACGCCGACACCACGTCTGCGATGTCGTCGGGTCCGACCTCCTCTTTGAGCATGACGCCCTCGCGGGCAGTGGCCTGCGGGAGAGCCGCGTCGAGTTTCTTCTCGACCTCGGGGATGCGTCCGTAGCGCAGCTCGGCAGCCTTGGCGAGATCACCGTCGCGCTCAGCCCGGTCGGCCTCGCCGCGCAGCACCTCGAGCTGTTCTTTGAGTTCCCGCACCACATCGATGGCGCTCTTCTCGTTCTGCCAGCGAGTTGTCAACTCCGACAACTTCTCTCGCAGATCGGCCAGCTCCGCGCGCAGCTTCTCCAGCCGGTCCTTGGAGGCGTCGTCAGACTCCTTCTCGAGCGCCATCTCCTCGATCTCCAGCCGGCGGACCAGCCGCTCGACCTCATCGACCTCGACGGGCCGGGAGTCGATCTCCATACGCAGCCGCGACGCCGCCTCGTCGACCAGGTCGATGGCCTTGTCCGGCAGGAACCGGCTGGTGATGTAACGGTCGGACAGGGTCGCCGCCGCCACCAGGGCGGAGTCGGTGATGCGCACACCGTGGTGCACCTCGTAGCGGTCCTTGAGACCGCGCAGGATGCCGACGGTGTCCTCGGCCGAGGGCTCACCGACGAGCACCTGCTGGAAGCGCCGCTCCAGCGCGGCATCCTTCTCGATGTACTTGCGGTACTCGTCGAGCGTGGTGGCGCCGACGAGTCGAAGCTCGCCGCGGGCCAGCATCGGCTTGATCATGTTTCCGGCGTCCATCGCACCCTCGCCGGTCGCGCCGGCGCCGACGATGGTGTGCAGCTCGTCGATGAAGGTGATGATCTGCCCGGCGGATTCCTTGATCTCGTCGAGGACGGCCTTGAGGCGTTCCTCGAATTCGCCGCGGTACTTCGCCCCGGCCACCATCGAGCCCATGTCCAGGGAGATGACGGTCTTGTCGCGCAGGCTCTCGGGCACATCGCCGGCGATGATGCGCTGAGCCAGGCCCTCGACGATTGCGGTCTTGCCGACACCGGGCTCGCCGATCAGCACCGGGTTGTTCTTGGTGCGCCGGCTCAGCACCTGGATGACGCGGCGGATCTCGTTGTCGCGGCCGATGACCGGGTCGAGCTTGCCCTCGCGGGCCCGGGCGGTCAGGTCAGTGGAGTACTTCTCCAGCGCCTGGTAGCTGGCCTCCGGGTCGGCACTGGTGACCCGCGCGCTGCCGCGGACCTTCGCGAACGCCTCGCGCAGCGCCTGAGGTGAGGCGCCGGCGCCGGTGAGCAGCTTGGCGACGTCGGAGTCACCGGTGGCCAGGCCGACCAGCAGGTGTTCGGTGGAGACGTATTCGTCGTCCATCTCTGTCGCCAGTTGCTGTGCGGCGTTGATCGCGGCCAGCGACTCGCGGGACAGCTGCGGCTGCGAGGACGCGCCACTAGTCGACGGCAGCCGGTCGATGAGACCCTGCGCCTCGGTACGGATCGTCGCCGGGTTGACGCCGACCGCTTCGAGCAGCGGGCCGGCGATGCCGTCGGTCTGGGTGAGCAGCGCCAACAGCAGATGGGCGGGCCGGATCTCCGGGTTGCCGGCCGCACTTGCGGACTGCAACGCGGCGGTCAGCGCCGCCTGGGTCTTCGTGGTCGGATTGAACGAGTCCACGACACCTCCATTTCGTCAGGTCAAAGTCTTGCTGAGGGATACAACACCGGCAACCTTGAGTCTGTTCCGCTCAAGTCTACTGAATTCCGCCCGATCTCCGATAGGGCCTTCCGACACGAGCTAATTCGAACATATGATCGAACATATGGCTGATCGGGCGGCGGGCGATCTGGCGGCGATCGGATATCAGGGTGCGCCGGTGCGTCCGCCTTTTCGTCCGGTGAATCCCCCGGAGCCGGTGCTGGTCGACCTGGCCGTGCTGTTCCCCCGCCAACCGCACCGCGCGGGTCGCTATCACCCGCACGGATTGCAGATGCACGGCATCGTCGCGGCCATGCTGCGCTGCTGGGGCCTGTGCGAGCAGGGCGATTGGTGGGGACTGGTCACCTACGACATCAGTTACGGATCACAACGCCGCGCAGTCACGCACTGGGTGCCGGCCTGGACCCTGCGCCGGCCTCGATAGCAACGAACCGGCATTCGGGTGACTTTCGCCCCTTCCGCGCTTCCGTGCGGTGAGATGAACATCACTGCGGTGGTGCAACCAAGGGGGACAGTGATGGGGAAGGCCATTCAGAAGGCCCCAGCGACCGAGGAGATCGACCGCCTGGCATGGCAGTTCCTCTGTTCGCCGTTCACCCGTCGCGATTACTGGGACTGGCCACTGGACCGGCGTATCGACGCCTATCTGCGGCACCTGCAACGCCTCGACGTCCTCAACAACGGGGGCGCCTACGACACGTTGATCGAGCGGCGGCGATGGACGAGAAGCCCGGACCGGTCCTCCATAAGGGCCCGGCGGACCGCAGGGTCACACCCAACCTCGATGACTACGCCGCCACCCGCGCTGCGTTCTCCTGGTCGCAGATCCCCGACCTGTGCGCCGGCATGGGCGAAGGCGGCTGCAACATCGCCTACGCGGCGGTGGACCGGCATGCCGACGGACCACTGGCCGGCAAGTCGGCGTTGCGCTTCATCGCCGACACACCGCCCGGCGAGGCGCTGAGCGCCCACGATCTCAGCTACGGCGAGCTGGCACGGCTCACCCGCCGGTTCACCAATGTTCTCCGGGGCCTGGGAATCGGCAAGGGCGACAGGGTCTTCGTGATCATGGGCCGGGTGCCCGAGTTGTACATCAGCATGCTCGGGGCACTGCGTAACGGCAGTGTGGTCTCCCCGTTGTTCTCCGCATTCGGGCCGGAGCCGATTCAGACCCGGGTGAACATCGGCGCGGCGAATGTTCTCGTGACCACCGCGGCCATCTACAAACGCAAGATCGCCACGATCCGCGCGGAGTTGCCCTCGGTCAAGCATGTGCTGATC
>JAIOQK010000036.1 GCA_021413425.1 Mycobacterium sp. | reverse complement strand
ATGTTGCCGATGATCGTGTAGTTCTCCTCGACCTTGACCGCGCGCACACCTGACCCGGGGCCGAAGTCGATCTTGTTGAGGTTCACCCACACGATGTTCGGGCTCAGAGCCGACTCGAAGTAGTAGATCTTGTTCGTCGAGTCGGCCACCGAGCGCCAGTAGGTGGGGGAGAGGTTCGGATGCTCCGGATCGCCGACGCCCCAGGGCACCGAGACATTGCGCATGACGCTGAAAACCCCTGCGACAGCTTGGCGTTCGTCGTCGGTCTGCGGCAGCTTGCTCAGATAGTAGGACGCCCGCACGAACCGGTCCTGGGACTGGATCGACCCGGGCAGGTCGGTGTTCTTGTCGACGTTCTCCCACTTGGCGTTGAGTTGCAGCTGCTGGTCATAGGTGGGGCTGTTGGTCATCACCTGGTACTGGCGGCCATGGTGAATCACCGGCTTGCCGTCGAGGTACTCGATGATCGCCGAGTCCCCGGAGGCGTCGGTCACCGACAGGTGCACGGTCGGATGCGCCGCGGCGCCCGGGCCGAAGTTGATCGGCACGATGTAGATCGACGGGTTGGTGAACGCCTCGACCACCTCGTTGACGGTGGCGAAACTCGTCAGCACGTAGTCCACCCAGCCGGCGAAGGACAGCCGCGGCCGGTTGTCGCTCGGAGCCGGGCCGAAGTCCGACTCACCCAGATACAGCAGATTGGCCACGAGGCCGGCGGTGTTCATTCCGTCGAAGACGCCGTCGATCGGACCGGTCGGATCGGTGGTGCCGGCCACTTCGATCGCGCCGTATTTGCGCGTCCACTTCAGGGAGTTGACCCCGCCGCCGCCGTCCTGCTCGCTGCCGGCCGGCACGGCATACAGATGGGAGTGAAACGAGTACGGCCAGTCCATCGACCGGCCGGTGATCACCATGCCGTCCGGGCCGAGCCAGGTCACCCGGCTGCACGCGTTCGCCGGCGGGGCCACCGACAGCAGACTCAGCACCGCCAGCAGCCCGGCGAGGATGCGGTAACTCACAGATTTCGACATGTGCGTCCTTCCTGCTCGCTGTCATCATGATCGCAGCCCGAACCTTTGCTATTGCGGATTCGCCATGGATGGCGAGTCGATCGTCGACAATGAGCAGATGGCGAGGCGAGCGCGGCACCAGGACGCACGGCAGCGGCTCGGCATCCAGGACGCTCTCTGGCTGGAGATGGACCGGCCGAACAACCTCATGGTCGTCGACTCGGTGGTGTGGACCGCCGAACCGCTGGATTTCGACCGGCTGCGCGACGTAGTGTCCGAGCGGTTGGTGGACCGCTACCCGGTGTTCTCCAGCAAGGCCGTCCGCGACGATGACGGCTCGTGGTGGTGGGAGCACGACCCCGACTTCACCATCGACAACCACGTCTCGCTGATCTCGCTGAAGAGACCTGACGACCCCCGCGAGCTGCAGGCGCTGGTCGCCGCACACCGCACCGAGATGCTCAACCGGGACCACCCGCTGTGGCAGTCGATCTGGATCAAGCGCTACGGCCAGGGCAGCGCGATGATTCTGCGCAGCCACCACGCCATCGCCGACGGCATGCGGATGGTGCAGTTGGCGATGAGCCTGTTCGATGCGCTGCCCGACGGCGGGCCCATCCTGGCGCCGGCGGTCATTCAGGCCGGTGCCCAACCGCATCCGCCCGGACAGTCCCTGGGAATGAGGGTGCGCTCGGGTCTGACCGGCGCCGGCCGGGTGGCCGAGGCGGCGCGCTCCCTGCTGCCCGACGGCGATGTGGTGCGGCGGGTGGTCAAGGCGACACCGTCCGCAAGTTGCTGCTGGGCACCCGCAACGACGCGACGATCTGGACCGGGACGGCCGGGGATGACAAGAGCGTGGCGTGGTCGGAACCGCTGCCCCTGGCGGTTGTCAAAGCTGTGGCCAAGGCCAACCGCTGCACCGTCAACGACGTACTGGTGGCCTGCGTCGCCGGCGCACTGCAGGATTACCTCAAGGCCCAGGACGCATTGTGCTCGTCGGTGACGTTCATGGTCCCGGTCAATCTCAAGCCACTCGACCTCACCCTGCCCGACACCCTGGGCAACGATTTCGCGCTGGTGCAACTGGAACTGCCGACTGATGAACCCGACCCGCGCAAGGTGCTCGCCGCGGCCAAACGCCGGATGGACCGGATCAAACACGGCCACGAGGCGGCGGTGGGATTCCGGTTCCAGGAGACCATCGCCGGCTTCAGCCGCGGGCTCTACGAGGCGTCGGTGGATCTGTTCGCCAACCGCACACTGGGCACGCTGACCAATGTTCCCGGCCCGCCGATGCCGGTGTACCTGGCCGGCGCCCTGGTGGAGGGCATCGTCGGCTGGGCGCCGATCTCCGGTGATCAGCCGATGAGTTTCACCATCTCCAGCTACAACGGCAAGGTGATCGTCGGAATCGCCTGCGACACAACGCTGGTGCCCGACCACGAGATCATCGTCGACGCTTTCACCGACGCCTTCGAGCGACTCGCCGACGCCACCCCGGGTGTGATCCTGATGCCGGTCAGCTGGGGGCGCGGCCCGAAGGATCCGCGGAAAGGTCCCCGGCGAGGTGGCGGCCAAAAGCGCTGAGCGCCCGGCGGCCGATGGCAAGTATCTCGGGGTCGAAGTCGGGGTTGTCGCGGAAGGACAGTTCCAGTACGCGGTCGGCCATCTCGACGGCCACCAGCAGGGCCCGCGGGTCGGTGTCGGCGGGGATCAGGCCGGCGTCGACCAGGATGCGGTGCAACCGGTCGGCCAGGTTCTGCATCCGGGCGCGGACGTGGCGGGTGACCGTGGGGGAGGTCCGTCCGCCCATCCACAGCCGCGCCGAACTGGGGTAGCGGCGGTAGTAGGTGACGTGCAGGTCGATCTCGTTGTCGAGCAGTTCGCCCATCGAGCTGATCTGCCAGGACTGCTCGGCCTCGATGCACTTGGCGTCCAGTGCCGCGCAGTGCTGCTCGAGCAGTTCGTCGAGGATCGCCTCCCGGTCGGGGAAGAACCGGTACAGCGAGGGATAGGAGACACCGGCGCGGTCGGCGATGGCGCGGGTGGTGGCGGCGTCGACACCGTGCTCGTCGGCGATCGCCGCGGCCGCGTCGAGGATCCGGGTGACGGTCTGGCGGCTGCGTTCCTGCATGGGCGCGCGGCGGGTCACGCTCGCAGTCGCCATGGCAGGTCCCCTGTGCATCGCTTGACAGTTGTCGACAAAACTATAACATCGTTATCATTCAGTCCGCGCTGACTCTCAGGAGCCCTCCATGTCCGTCGCCACACTCGAGCAGGCCCGCCCCAAGACGCCGCTGACCGGGCATGTCGATGTGCTGATCGTCGGCGCCGGCATCTCCGGACTGGGCCTGGGGCACCACCTGGTCACCAAGCAACCGGGCCGCACCTTCGCCATCGTCGACGGCCGCGACGCCATCGGCGGCACCTGGGATCTGTTCCGCTACCCGGGCATCCGGTCGGACTCCGACCTGCATACCTTCGGCTACGAGTTCAAGCCATGGACGTCTGAGAACGCCATCGCCGACGCCCGCGAGATCCTCTCCTACCTGCACGAGGTCATCGAGGAGAACGATCTGGGACGCCGCATCTACTTCCAGCACAAGGTCACCTCCGCCGACTTCAACACCGACACCGCGCAGTGGACGGTGACGCTGGAGCGCGACGGGCAGACGTGGGAGATCACCTGCGGCTGGCTCTTCGGCGCCACCGGCTACTACGACTACGCCAGTGGCTACACCCCGGACTTCGAGGGCCGGGAGGATTTCGCGGGCACCATCGTGCATCCGCAGTTCTGGCCGGAGGACCTCGACTATCACGGCAAGAACATCGTCGTCATCGGCAGCGGCGCCACCGCCGTCACCCTGATCCCGGCGATGGCAGCCGAGGCCGGGCACATCACCATGCTGCAGCGCTCACCGTCGTATGTGATGCCGCAGCCGCGTAAGGACCCGATCGCCAACGGGCTGCGAAAGATCCTGCCGGACAAGCCCGCCTACGCGCTCGCGCGTCGCTTCAACATCGGCCGGGGTCGGTTCATCTACAACCTCTGCCAGCGCAACCCGAAACTGGCTCGCCGGATC
>JAIOQK010000035.1 GCA_021413425.1 Mycobacterium sp. | reverse complement strand
CCTTGGTGCGGATGAACCCCGCTGCGGCAGTGGGTTGTTGCCACATCTCCGACAGTGCAGTGCGCAGATTGTCCATCCAGCTCAGCCCGGCCCACAGCGCCGTCGCCAGGCCGATCACACCAATGGACGTTCGCGACGAGATCGCCGCGTCCATCAGGCCCGTGACCACCGAGGCGAAGTCGTTCGGCACCGCGGCTTTGACCTGGCCGTCGATCCGGCTCAACAGCCCGGGTTGTCCCGCCAGCACGAAACCCACCGTCGCGAACCCCACCATCAGCAACGGGAACATCGCGAAGATAGTGAAGTAACTGATCCCGGCGGCGTAGAAATCGCCGTGCGCCGCGCTGTAGCGCTTCTGCGCGCACACCACCCGCCGCCAGGCCTTGATCACCGGGGCAGAAACCCCAACCGGTCATACACCCGCGCCAAAGTAGCGCCGGCGACCTCGCGGGCGTGCTCAGCACCAGCAGCGAGGATCGCCTCCAGTTCGGCGGGATCGGAGAGCAGTTCATCGAGCAGTTCATCCACCCGCGCCTTGACCGGGGTGACGTAGGCGACGACCGCGTCGGCCGTATCGGATTTGAGATCGCCGTAGCCGCGGCCCTCGTACCCGGCGACGAGCGTGTCCACCGCAACCCCGGTGACGGCGGACTGTATGGAGAGCAGATTGGACACCCCGGGTTTGGCCTCGGGATCGAAGCGGATCTCACGCTCTGAGTCGGTGACGGCCGAGCGGATCTTCTTCGCGGAGACCTTCGGATCGTCGAGAAGGTTGATCAGACCGGAGTCGGTGGCCGCGGACTTGCTCATCTTGGCCGTGGGCTCGGACAGGTCGTAGATCTTGGCGGTCTCCTTGGCGATCATGACCTCCGGAACCACGAGGCTGTCCGGGAAACGGGCGTTGAACCGCCCGGCGATATCGCGGGCCAACTCCAGGTGCTGGCGCTGGTCCTCGCCCACCGGAACCAGGTTGGTGTTGTAGAGCAACACGTCGGCGGCTTGGAGCACCGGGTAGGTGAACAGGCCCACCGTGGTGGAGTCGGTGCCCTGCTTGAGCGACTTGTCCTTGAACTGCGTCATCCGCGAGGCCTGGCCGAAACCGGTGAAACACCCCAACACCCAGGCCAACTCGGCGTGCGCGGGCACCTGGCTCTGGACGAAGATCGTCGACCGGGCCGGGTCGATGCCGAGAGCCAGATACTGAGCCGCGGTGACCAGGGTGCGCCGGCGCAGAACCGCGGGGTCCTGAGGCACGGTGATGGCATGCAGATCCACCACGCAGAAAAAGGTCTGGTAGTCGTCCTGCAGGCCGACCCACTGCCGCACCGCGCCCAGAGCGTTGCCGAGGTGCAGCGAGTCCGACGTCGGCTGGACTCCGGAGAAAACGACGCGGGATTGCGGGCTCATGGTGCGACAATCCTGACATGCGCACACCTCTGGCGGTCACAGCCGCCGCACTGACGGCGATGTCCCTGCTGGCCGGTTGCTCCACGGGCGGGCCGGGGTCCGGTGAGAAGCGGCCACCCGGCGCGGCGGTGGTCGTGGTCTCCGGTGGCGATGCCGTGAGTCCCTTCACCACACCGGATCAGGCGTGCGCCACCGGGCTGGCGGCCGGCAACACCGACACCGCCATCCGCGAGCACCTCCTGGGCAAGGGCTACACCGTCTACACCTCACCGGCCATGAATGGCCGCGGACAGGT
>JAIOQK010000034.1 GCA_021413425.1 Mycobacterium sp. | reverse complement strand
GTCAGCACCATGGCGGTCACACCCAGCGTGAACCCGCGCCGGCCCAGCCGACGCACCGACGTCATCCTCGCGGTCACTATCCGGTCCCCATTTCAGCTGGCAGAGCAGGTCCTGCGGGCATAGACGCCGCTGCCGGCGCGGGCGGTCCGGTCAGCTGCGAGACCGGCAGCGGACCGGGAACCACGTCGGGTGCCGGCGCGGGCGGAGGCGGAGCCCCCGGGTACCACGGCGGCGGCAGCGGGTTGAGCTGGTCGTAGGAGTTCGACGGAGCGCCGCCACGCGGGCCGCCCGCCGGGTAGTTGACCGGGTCCGGCCCGCCCATGAGTGCGGCGAGCGAATCGGGGGTCAGCATGGCCGCGGTGAACGGGTTGACGTCCACGCCCTGCATGCCCGGCGCCACGATCCAGCCCGGCTCATGGTTCCCATGCGAGAACAACGTGTCGCGCGACCAGATACCGGGCACGGTGGTGTCCTTGTAGCCCGGGGGCGGACGCAGACGCTCCTCGGAGTAGGCCACGTACTTCGGCAGCGTCTCGGCGCCGGAGAACTGGTTCACCCCGAACGGCGGGAAGTTGAACTTGACCGCGTCGAGGATCGGAGCCAGGTACTGCGCGCACAACTCAGCGGAATCCTGGTAGCCCAGCCGGCTGCCTGCCTGGATGGCACTGCACAGGAACTGCATCGGGTTGGCGAAGCTGGCGACCGCGGGGATCGCTGTGATCGCGCCGTGCGTGGGGTGGTAGATCTGGTTGACGTTCGCCGCGAGGTTCGGGTACACGTGCAGGGCGGTCTCGATGCCGTTGCGCGGTTCCGGCTGCAGCAGCGCATTGGTGACGTCGGCCAGGTTCTTGATGTCGGTGCCGAGCACCTCGCCGTTCTGGTCCAGGAACGAGCGTGCGGTCGTGAGCAGGCCGTCGATATCGCGCACCGCGTTGGCGAGTTCCTGGTCGGAGTTGTTCAGCGAGTTGGTGAACGTCGCGAGGTTGGTGTTCAGTGCGACGAGTTGCTGATCGCTCTGGCGCAGCGCGTTGACGAACAGCGCCAGGCTCTTGGTGACCGCGAAGAGGTCGCCGCGGCCGCCGTTGAGCGCACCGATGGCATCGGACAGCGCCCTGAACGTCGTGTTGATCTGCTTGCCCTTGCCACTGAGGTTGTCCGACAGCGCCTCGACCAGATCTCCCAGCGGGCCCTTGGGCTGACCCGGCGTCGGACCCAGTTCGGTGACCAGCTTGTCGAGCTGGTTACGGATGTCGTCCCACTCCACCGGAACCTGCGTGCGCTCCAGGGGAATGACGGCATTGTCGGCCAGCGACGGTCCGCCGGTGTAGGGCGGGGACAACTGAATGACGCGGGACGCCACCACGGTCGGGTTGAGGATAGAGGCGGTCGCGTCGGCGGGAACCTTGTACTTGCTGGCGAAGCTCAGCGTGACCTTCATCTTGTCACCGGCCGGTTCGACGCTGTCGACGGCACCGACCTTGACGCCCATGATCTGGACGCGGTCGCCGGGATAGAGCGCCAGGGTGTCGCTGAAGTAGGCCACCACCTTGGTGGTCGTCGCCTTCGTGTACAGGTTGTAGCCGACCAGAGCGGCGACGACGGCCAGGATGACCGCCAGTGCCGCGATGGCCGCCGTCGACTTCGACATGCTGCCGAGGCGCATGTTACGGACCGACTCCGACGCGGTGGTCTGCTCGTTCACGGACTCATTCATGGGCTCGGTCATGGGCTAAGCCCCTCCCATGTCGACGGGCGCGAGTTCGGCTGCCGGGCCGGGCAACGGAGGAACCGGCACGGTGCGGGCCCCGGGCGGTCCGGGTGCCAGTGCGGGTCCCGGTGCGCCGGAAACAAACGGCCCGAGCTGGCCCGGGATAGCGGCCGCGGGTACGCCGTGGTTGGGCGCTTCGGCAGCCGGGTTCGGCGGCAGCATCTGCACACCGTTCAACGGGCCGTACTCACCCGCGCCGTACGGACCCTGAAGCGCACCCGCGCAGGGCAGCGGGTTACCGGGCGACCCGATGCCATCACCGGCCGGCGTGTAGGAGCACGGTTGGCCGGGCGGAACGGCAGGGCCCGGGAACTCCGGAGTGCCTTCGAGCACGTTCGGTGCCGACGGCGGAGCGCCGTTGGACTGAGCGACGCCGTTGGGATCCGGGAACCGGAAGGCCGGCAGACCGGCGTTGCGCCAGAACTCCTCGGGATCGATACCGCGCTCCTTGAACGCCGCATCGACGAAGGGCTGAAGCAGCTGATACGGGACGAGGTTCACCAGCAACGTCTTGAAGTACGGACCCGAGCCGATCGACTCGGCCAGGGCTCCCATGAACTTCGAAGCCGTCGTGATCGAGTAGGCGAACTCTTCCTTGTGCTTGACCAGCACGGTGCTGATGGTGCGCAGCTGCTCAAGGACGTTGTTCAGGTTCGGGTTGTCGTTGATGAAGCCCTCGAACTGACGCGACACCGCCGAGACGTTGGCCAGCAGGTAGTCGATGGCCTGCCCGCGCTGATTCATCGCAGCCAACAGGAACTGGGTGTTGACCAGCAGACGATTGATCTGCTCGCTGCGGTTGCCCAGGACGCCGGCGACCTTGTTCGCCTGCACCAGAAGGTCTTTGAACTCGTCGTCGCGCTTGCCGATGGTGTCGGAGAAACGGGCGACCCCGTCCAGCGCCGCCTTCAACTCCGGTGCGCTGGCATCCAGCGTCTCACTCAGGACATTGAGCGAGCGCTTCACCGTCTGCAGATCCCAGCCCGCGGTGGTGGTGGTCAGATCGGAGAAGGCGTCATAGAGCTGGTAGGGGGTGGTGCTCTGTTCCAGCGGCAGGGTCGCGTTCACCGGCAGCGCCTTGGTGCCGCGCGGCTCGATCTCCATGACCCGCTTGCCCAGGATGGTGTCGGTGCGGATGGACAGCCGGCTGTCGCTGCCGATCCGCTGACCGCCCAGCGTGAACCCAACCTTCACCCGGTCGCCGTCGATCTTCAGCGAACGGATCTGCCCGACGTCCGCACCGCTGACTCTCACCTTGTCGCCGGGTGCCGCTCCGGCAGCGTCGGCGAAGTGCGCGTAGTACATCGGCTTCGCGAACAGCATCGGGACGCTGGCGAAGCT
>JAIOQK010000175.1 GCA_021413425.1 Mycobacterium sp. | reverse complement strand
GCCGGGCGTTCCCGCAGCCGGTTGCGGTGATGCGCGAGGCGTTTTTTCAGCGCTGCCACGCATAAGACCCTACGTGGCAGGCTGGCGTGGTGAAGCTCAGTGATCTGGCTGGCGCGCCGCTGACCTACTCCGATGTCGGGGCCACCGCGGCGACGATGCCGCCGGGGTACCGGCAGGTTCGGGCAACCCGGCGCATCGGCAGCGGCCGGGCCCGCTTCGAGCAGGCCGCCGAGGCGGTGATGCGCTACGGCATGCTGCGCGGCGCGGGGCTGACGGTGTCGGCCACCGCCGAGGTCGCCGAACCCGGTGCGGAGGTGCTGGGCCGGCTCGGCCCGTTCGCCGCGCCGTGCCGGGTGATCTACACCATCGACGAGCCCGACCGCCGCGGCTTCGCCTACGGCAGCCTGCCCGGGCACGCGGTGTGCGGCGAGGAGCTGTTCGCGGTGCGCTACGACCCGGCCGACGATGGGGTGTACGCCGAGGTGGCGGCGTTCTCGCGGCCGGCGGCGTGGTGGAGCCGGCTGGGCGCACCGGTGCTGGCGCTCGCCCAGAAGGTGGTGACCGCCCGCTACCTGCGCGCGGTGTGAGTCCGCGCAGGCGGATGCCGCATGCTGCGCGCGTACCGACGCCCTCGACTTTGAGTTGGGATTCAGGTGGTGGTCCCGGCTGGGATCGAACCAGCGACCTTCCGCGTGTGAAGCGGACGCTCTCCCACTGAGCCACGGGACCGGAGTGGCCAGAAGGCCTCGACGGGGCACCCTGATGCCGAGGTCGAACATTAGCACGCAGACGGGTTTGTGCTGAATATCCCTATCGACCCCGGTAACCGCAGGGATTTGTGCCCCTTTGATCCGGTGCACTATTGTCATGGTTCGCGACGGGCGACGATCTCGCCCCTAGCTTGCGGATGTAGCGCAGTTGGTAGCGCATCACCTTGCCAAGGTGAGGGTCGCGGGTTCGAATCCCGTCATCCGCTCGAAGGTGCAACGGCATCAGACCCAATGGTGGAGTGGCCGAGTGGTGAGGCAACGGCCTGCAAAGCCGTGCACACGGGTTCGATTCCCGTCTCCACCTCCAAGATCCCAGGCGCGATTAGCTCAGCGGGAGAGCGCTTCCCTGACACGGAAGAGGTCACTGGTTCAATCCCAGTATCGCGCACCATAGTTTCACCTGCTCAGAGGATGTTTTCAACCCTGCACCGGGGCGGCGTGGGCCAGATGTGGGCTAACCTCCGAATTTTCCGCTTGCCGAGGTTGCTCGCACCCATATATCGGCCATCGGGTCGGCGGGCCGCGCCGCCTTTCTTAGCCGGTAGTTGCGCTCGGCACCCGGTACGACGCCGATGAGCCGGCGCGATCAGGCTGGCGCAACCTGGGAATCCCGGTCACGAAGGCGCCGCCGTGCCTCGTGGCGACGGCCGGGGCGGATCAGACGAAGAGTTCGGATAGGGCCATGCGCGCCTCACGCTCGACTAGCAGCGGCACGAACTCTCGGATTGGTGCTTCGTTGAATCTGGCGTGAAGGGAGTGAACCACCTCCGCGACGGTCTCCGGTGGAACCGTCGGACAGCTTTCCGTGAGCCGCTCGACCAATTCAGCGAGCAGGATCTGCTCATCGAGAACGTTTGCCATCGAGAAAGACTTTCACTGTGGCAACAGTCGGTCAAGAGGTCTTCCGACACCAGTTGGTCGACGGGTAGTAGGGGTCTGGATGGCTCCCCCCACCCGTCTGGTCGGCGGGCGCTGGACGCCACCCCAAGCAGATTCTTCACTTGCATTTCGGAAGTCACCAGATTAACTTGCGTTCTACAAGTCAATGGCGGTGCGACGGATGAGGAGTCAAGACGTGGCGGAGTGGCGCTCGTGCTGCCCGATCAGTTCCGCTCTGGACGTACTGGGCGACAAGTGGTCTCTGCTGATCATCCGGGATCTCTTGATGCACGGACCGCGGACGTTCTCCCAGTTCCTGCACTCACCCGAACACATCTCGACCAACATTCTGACGGCAAGGCTGAAACTCCTCACCCAGTTCAACCTGATCGAGCGCACCGACCCGAATGCGTCCGCGCGCAACAACGCATTCACCCTCACCGACAGTGGTGCCGCGTTACGACCCATCATTGAGAGCCTCGCTGACTGGTCCCACACCCACCTCAAGCAATTTCACGACGGCATCACGAGCATCCGCTAGTGGTGCAGGGCAATACCCCGGAAACGAGGAGCGAACCAGCCATGGCCGACGACACGACACCCGCCTACGCGATGGTGCAGATCACCATCAAAGACCCCGCCGAGTTCAACGAGCGATACGCCCAGTACGTCTTCCCCATTCTGGACAAGTTCGGCGGGCAGATGATCGCAGGATCACCCATGCCGCAGACCAAAGAGGGCGACTTCGACGGCAACTGGGCCGCCGTCCTGCGCTTTCCGAGCATGCAGATCGCCCAGGCCTGGTACGACTCCGCGGAGTACCGGCCCTACCGGGAACTGCGGATCGAGGAACTGACCAACGGCGGCAGCGTGGTCTTCGTCGGCGGTTTCGATCCCGCCGCGTCCCTATGACCCCGGCCAATACTCCCCCGCCCGCCGGCACAGCCTGGACCGGCGACTGGGATGAGCAGTTCGGTGACCGGGTCTACGGCACCGACCCGGTGGTCATCGGCAATGTCGCCGCGCTGCTGACCGGGGTGCAGCACCGCAACGGATCCACCGTCAGCGGTGTGGCGTTGCGGGTCGCGGGTGCGCCGCTTTCGGGCGGCGCCGATGCCGCCGTCGTGGCTGACCTGACGCCGGCCCAGGCGCGTGAGCTTGCTGACGCCTTGCTCGCGTTGGCCCGGCGCGCTGAACACCTCGACGGCATCGCCGGAAGTTCCTAGTCATCGTCAAGCGGGTTGCCCCATAAGCTCACAGCGCGGCGGCACACGTCCCGTTGCGCCGATACACCGGGAAGCGATGGCCCCATGAACGAGCACATCTCCGAGATCGAGCCCGGCCAGTTCACCTTGATCGTCGACTTCCAACCCGACCCCGACGAGCCCGCGTCGTTCTACCAGTTCCACTTCATCTGGGACGGGGAGACCGCCGCGTCGTACGCCTATGACTCATGGGAAGACCCGGAAGAGCCGACGTTTGCCGTCGACGTCAACACCGCGCCGGTCACCGGGTGGGCGTCCTGGATCAACGGCGAGGACGTGCTGATCGCTTTCGCTCAATCTCTGAACGACCAGGAGGGGTGGGCGCGGGTCGACTCCGGCGCCCCCGGCGGCTCCCTGCACGACACCGACGACTCGCTGTCCGAACCGGAGACGTGGATCAGCTTCGCCCGGCTCATCCACGCGGTTGTGATGGACGAGCCGGTACAGAACTCGTCTCGGCAGACCTACTGAGCAACCCCGCCAGCCCGTATTGCAAAATCACGACCATGGCCACCGATATCGTCGCCTGCCCCGGTTGCACCCGCCGCAACCGCGTCCCGGCCGGTGGCACCGGTAAGCCACGGTGCGGGCAGTGTCAGGCCTGGCTGCCCTGGATCGTCGACGCCGGCGACGCCGACTACGCCGCTGTGGTGGAGAGATCCCCGGTGCCGGTGCTGGTCGATTTCTGGGCGCCGTGGTGCGGGCCGTGCCGCACGGTCTCCCCCGCACTGGAACAACTCGCCGCCGAGCGGGCCGGTGTGCTGAAACTGGTGAAGGTCAACGTCGACACCGCGCCTGCGCTCTCGCAGAGATTCGGGGTGCAGGCCGTGCCGACCCTGCTGATCACCCGCGGCGGCGACGTCCTGGACCGCCGGGCCGGGGCCGCCCCGGTGGCCGCGCTGCGGACCTGGCTCAACGACACGCTTCCGGCCGGCAGCTGAGGAGTCAGTGGACCAGGGGTACCAACCGCTCGGCGATCTTCTGCACGGTGTCCAGTTCGCGTGTCGCCACGGCGATCACCAGATCAAAAAGTTCATCTTCGGCGTCGGCGGGGATGCTACGGCCGTTGAACTCGTAGAACAGCGCCGTCGCCACAAACCCGGTGCGTTTATTGCCGTCGATCAGAGCGTGGTTGGTGGCCAGCGATTGCAGCAGCGCCGCTGCCTTCTCATGAAGGGTGGGATACGCGTCCTCGCCGAAGACAGTCGATTGGGGCCGTGCGATAGCAGACTCGAGCAGGCCGTAGTCTCCGACGTCTGCGGGGCGGCCGAGATGGGCTTCGGCGGCGGCAAGCACGTCGTCGAGGGTGAGGTAGTCCGTCACGCTTCAGAGAGACGGCGCAGCAGGCCGTCATGTTCTTTGACCACACGGGCGAGGATCTCGTCGCGCCGGGCGGTGCGCCGGTCGAGGTAGTCATCGACAGCCTTCATCACCGCCGCATGCATGGAGATCCCGTCGCGTTCCGCGGCGGCGCGCAGCTTGGCGGTCTGCTCCTCGGAGAGCCGCAGTGTCATGGCCATACGGTGATGATACCAGCGTGGTATCACTTTCTGGTGGCGTGTTAGTCCTCCCCGTAGACTCGCCAACCGTGACCCCGCCCCGCCCGCTGGCCGCGATCGCCCTGGCATCGCTGGTGCTCAGTGTCGGCGCCTGCAGTTCACCGACCGCGACGCTGACCCCCTCCGTCGCCGCCGAACCCACTCCCACCACCGCGCAGGCCGCGGCCAGCGCCACCCCGCCGGGGGCGCAGCCGCGGTTGGCCGCCGACCCGGTGCAACTGGCCGATGACCTCGTCGCCGACGAACTCACCCTGCGCGATCCGGCGACCCCGGAGCCGGCGATGGTGGCCGCCGCGCGCCGCCAGCAGGCCGCCTACCGCGCCATCGGGTTCCACCCCGAGTGGGACGCCGTCGTGCGCCCACGGATCCCAGCCTCGCTGCTGATGGTCTATGACCGCAACATCAACGCCCGCCGCGAACTGCGCGCGATGGCCGAGCCCCGCGACACCCTGCCGGCCTGGCGCATCATCGCGCCCGCACCCGCCGAGGAACTGCTGGGCTATTACCGCGAAACAGAAGCAGCCACCGGGGTGCCGTGGAACTACCTGGCGGCGATCAACCTCATCGAGACCCGTTTCGGCAGCATCAAGGGGGTCAGCACCGCCGGCGCCCAGGGGCCGATGCAGTTCATGCCGCCGACATGGGCGGCCTACGGCCGGGGCGATGTCACCTCACCGCGCGACTCCATTCTGGCCGCGGGCCGCTACCTGGCGGCCAGTGGCTTCGCCGCCAACCCCGACCGGGCGATCTTCGCCTACAACAACGACACCCGCTACGTGCGCGCGGTCAACGATTACGCGGCGGTGATGGCCGCCGACCCGGCGACCTTCGGGCACTACTACCGCTGGGAGGTCTACTACTACTCGACCATGGGTGACGTGCTGCTGCCGCTGGGCTACGACCAGCCGGTGCGCATCCCGGTGGCCGCCTACCTGGCCGACCACCCGCAGTAGTCAGGGCGCGCTCAGCTGTCCTTGGTCCAGACGCAGTTGCCACTGAGCTTGAGATAGAACAGCTTCGGCAGGAACTCCACCGCCAGATCCTCATCCGGGCGGCCCTCGTCCACCCGCGGCACCGACAGCACCCCGGCCTCCACCACGGTCTGCTGCTCGGCGCGGCACACCGTGTCGGCATCCTGCGGCGTGGCCGTCCACTGCCCGGAGGTGACGTTGGGGTTGCGCATGCCCTGGCCGTGCAGATTGATCTGCGGGCCGTAACTCCACCAGCGTTCATGCGGCTCGAACGGGACCGGCGCGGGGTTCCAGACGAACCCGGCGGGGCCCTGCTGGCAGATGGCGTAGGTCTGCTCGTCAGGCAGCAGGGTCATGGTGTCGTCGAGATCCTGCGAGCAGACCGCGCCCACCGCGGGCATCGCCGGTGCGGCGTGGGCGACTCCCGCGGCCGTCGCCGCGGCAACGGTGAGTGCCGCCATGGCCGTCATCCGATATCGCCCCATGCTCCGATTATCGCCCGACCCGGCCGCGGTGTTAGCCGATGATGGGGAACCGCCGCCTCCGCGCCATCTGATCCAGCGCCGCCTGCATGGTGCGGCGCACCCGGCCGTCGATGACGCCCACGTCAGGGTGGCGCTCCCACTGCGCGACGACGTCGATGGGCTCGAGGACCTCGGCGACGATCTTGGCCGGCAGCGGCATGTTCACCGGCAGCAGCACGCTGAGGCCGAACGGGAATCCGAAGGACACCGGCAAGATGTCGGTGCGGAACAACCGGCGCTCGAGGCGGGTCAGCCCCAGTGCCCGGGACAGGCGTCGTCCGCGGCTGAGGAAGAACTGGGTTTCCTGTCCGCCGATCGATACCACCGGAACGATCGGCGCCCGCGACGAGACCGCCGCATCCACATAGCCGGTGCGGCCGCCGAAGTCGATCACGTTCTCGTCGAACGACGGCCGGTAGACGTCGAGGTCGCCGCCGGGGTATAGCAGCACGGCGGCGTCGGCCTCCAGCGCGGCCGCCGCGTTGTGCGGGTTGGCGGCGACCACCCCCAGGCGCACCAGGAAATCCGCGGCCGGGCCGCGGAAGAACGAGTCGTGGGCGAGCACATACATCGGGCGTTCGTAGCCGAAGTGTTCGTAGAAATCGACGGCGAACACCGCGACGTCCGGGGTGGTCAGCCCGCCTGAGTGGTTGCTCACCAGCAGGCACCGCCCGGCCGGGATATGGTCCAGTCCGCGCACCTGCGAGCGGTGGTAGACCTTCACCACCGGCCGCAGCAGATCCATCACGCGCCGGGTCAGCGCGGCGTCGAATCGGCCGACCTGTTCGTCGGCTCCGGGGTCCTGCGGCGGCGCGCCGGGATCGGCCTTAGACGTAAAGGCCGTCGATCTTGTCGTGGAAGTTGTCGACGACGACCTTGCGCTTGAGCTTGAGGCTCGGGGTCAGGTCGCCCGCTTCGACCGTGAGTTCGCGGTCGATGATGGCGACCTTCTTCACCTGCTCCCACCGGTTGAGGTGTTTGTTGAGTTCCTCGACGTAGCCCTCGACCATCTCCCGGGTCTTGGGGTCGCGGGCCACCTCGGTGAACGACTTGCCGGCCAGGCCGTTGGAATCGGCCCAGTCCTTGATGGCCTCGGCGTCCAGGCTCACCAGCGCCACGCAGTACGGCTTGCCCTCGCCGTAGACGATGATCTCGCTGGCGTACGGGCATATTCCCTTGAATTGCGCCGAGATCGCTGACGGCGCAACGTATTTGCCCTGCGAGGTCTTGAACATGTCTTTCTTGCGGTCGGTGATCCGCAGGAAGCCCTCAGCGTCGAGTTCGCCGATATCGCCGGTGTGGAACCAGCCGTCGTTCTCGATGGCCTCGGCGGTCTGCTCGGGCAGATCGTGGTAACCGTTCATGATGCCCGGCCCGCGCAGCAGGATCTCACCGTCCTCGGCGATCTTGACCTCGGTCTCCGGGAAGGTCCACCCGACGGTGCCGAAGCGGTAGGCGTGCGGACGGTTCAGCGACGAGGCCGCCGAGGTCTCGGTGAGTCCGTAGCCCTCCAGCACCACGATCCCGATGGCGTCGAACCACTGGGCGATCTCGCGGTCCAGTGCGGCCGATCCGGAGATGAAGAACCGGACCCGCCCACCGAAGCGCTGACGGATGGTGGAGAACACCAACCGGTCGGCGAGCGTGTGCTGTGCGGCGAGCAGCGGTGAGATCCGCTGGCCGCTCTGCTTGGCCCGCGACACCTGCATGCCGACACCGATGGCCCAGTCGAAGAGTGTCTTCTTGAGCCCGCCCTCCTTGGCCATCATGTCGCCGATGCGGCCGTGCACCTTCTCGAAGATGCGCGGGACCGCGCCCATGATGGTCGGCTTGATCACCGCGAGGTTCTCGACGATCTTGTCGACACGGCCGTCGATCACGGTCGGGAACCCGATGGCCAGCGGCAGGGCGAGCATCACCTTGCCGAACGCGTGCGCCAGCGGCAGCCACAGGTAGTTGAGGTCTCTCTCGGAGAGCACGCCGAGGGAGTCCAGGGCCGCGGCGGTGTAGGTCCACGAACTGTGCACCAGCCGCACACCCTTGGGCTTACCGGTGGTCCCGGAGGTGTAGATCAGGGTGGCCAGCTGATCGCCGCGGATGGCGTCGATGCGGTCGTCGACAGCCGAGGGTGAGTCGGCCAGCAACTGCTTGCCCAGCTGCTCGAGGTCGGCCAGGGTGATCACCCAGTCGCCGTCGGCGGAGCCGTCGATGACGACGACCTTCTCCACCGCGGGGAGTTCGGCGCGGTGGGTGCGCAGCTTCTCGACCTGCTTGTCGTCCTCGGCGATGACGATGCGGCTGCCGGAGTTGGCGACGATGAACGCGACGTCGGGGGCGTTGGTGGTCGGGTAGACCGTCGTGGTGGCCGCGCCGGCGGCCAGGATGCCGAAGTCGGCGACCACCCACTCGTACCGGGTGCCTGAGGCCAGGGCCACCCGCTCCTGCGGCTGAATACCCAGCGAGATCAGGCCGGCGGCGATGAGATCGACCCGCTCGCTGGCCTGCGCCCAGGTGACGCTGGTCCATCCGCCGGTGCCGTCCGGGTAGCGGAACGCCTCGCTGTTCGGGGTCGCCGCGACGCGGTCGCGGAACAGCCGGGGTACCGATTCAGCCCGGTTCTCGATCTTCGCGAGGTCGAGCCGTTCTTGGGATTTGTGCAGGCCTGCCATGGTTCGAGTCTATGGAATCCTGACTACCGGTGGGTAGCGGATGGCAAAGACTCATGTCCGGGGCCCGCCGGATCCTCAGGAACACGCCGCTCGGGCGTCCCGATATCAGGGCAGGGGCGGCGGCGGAACCCCCGGCGGGGCGACGCATGCGCCGGTGACCCCGTCGAGCAGGGTGCCCGCCGGACACCATCCGGTCACGCACTGGAAGCCCGGCGTCTGGGTGTCCTCGTGCGTCCCGGGCGGACAGGCCTGCGCGGCGGCGGGGGTTCCCGGCATGACCAGAACGCCGGCGCCCGCTGCGGCCGCGATCAGCGCCCACGTCAGCCGGTGTTTCGTGATTCTCATGTCGCTCCTCCACTCTCTGAGGCCGGATGTTAACGCCGTAGCGACCGCCGCGGTGGGAGGCGCACCGGGCTGTGCCAGCATGGGCTGCCATGGCGGTCGAGGTGTGCACGGCGAGCATCGCCGACGCCGACGAACTGGCCGCGATCGCCGCCGCGACGTTCCCGCTGGCGTGCCCGCCGTCGGCCGATCCCGGCGACATCGCGGCCTGCATCGCCGAGAACCTGTCCGCCGAGCAGTTCGCCGGGTATCTGGGTGACCCGCAGCGTCGCGTGCTGGCCGCGCGTCGTGCGGGACGCATCATCGGATACGCCATGCTGATCCGCGGTGATGCTGATGTGGAACTGTCCAAGATCTACGTGCTGGCCGACCACCACCGCAGCGGCGCGGCGGCGGCGCTGATGGATGCCGGTCTGTCCTGGGCGACCGAGAACGGCGCGCGGGCGGTCTGGCTGGGTGTCAACCAGAACAACGAACGCGCGATGGCGTTCTACCGCAAACACGGATTCGCCGTGACCGGCACCCGCACCTTCCTGTTGGGGTCGAGCCTGGAGGACGACTTCGTCATGGTGCGTCCGCTGTCGGGGTAGCCGCCGCGCTCGACAGCGCCAGTAGCCGGGAGGTGGCGCGCAGGTACTTCTTGCGGTAGCCGCCCTCGAGCATCTCGGCCGGGAACAGGGTGTCCAGCTTCGCCCCGGAGGCCACCACCGGGATACCCGCGTCGTAGAGGCGGTCGGTGAGCGAGACCAGTCGCAGCGCGACGCTCTGATCGTCGAGGGGGTGCACGCCGGTGATGTACACCGCGGTGACGCCCTCGATCAGGGTGAGGTACCGCGACGGGTGCATGGTGGCCAGGTGCGCGCACAACGCATCGAAGTCATCCAGGGAGGACCCCGGCGTCTGCTCAGCGCGCGCGGTCACCTCGTCGTCGGACAGCGGCACCGGGGCCGGCGGCAGGCCGCGATGCCGGTAGTCCGGGCCCTCGATGCGCACCGTGGTGAAAATGGCGGACAGCGTGTTGATTTCGCGCAGGAAGTCCTGTGCGGCGAACCGGCCCTCGCCGAGCTGCTCGGGCAGCGTGTTCGACGTCGCGGCGATCGACACGCCGCGCTCGACCAGAGCCGACAGCAGCCGCGAGATCAACGTGGTGTTGCCCGGGTCGTCGAGTTCGAACTCGTCGATGCACACCACCGTGTAGTCGGCAAGCAACTCGATGCATTCGGCGAACCCGAACACCCCGGCCAGTTGGGTGAGTTCACCGAAGGTCGCGAACGCGCGGGGATGCTCGGCGGACTCCGGCAGCGCGCGGTAGGCCGAGGCGAGCAGGTGGGTTTTGCCCACCCCGAACCCGCCGTCGAGATACAGACCCACCCCGGGCAGCGGTTCGCGGCGTCCGAACATCTTCGTGCGCCCGGCCCTGCGGCGCACCGCCTCATCGCAGAACGTCACACAGGCCTGCACCGCGGCGGACTGGGTGGGTTCGGCCGGATCCGGCCGGTAGGTCTCGAAACTGACGTCGGCGAACGTCGGTGGAGGTGTCAGTTGGGCGATCAGCCGTTCCGGCGACACGGTGGGACGACGGTCCACCAGGTGCACGGGCATGTTGCAATCGTGGCATGCAGGATTCCGAGACGGTGCGGTTCACACAGCTCGACAGCGGCGCGGCGATCGACGACGACGCGCTGTACCGGCTGTACGCCTATCCCACCGGGGGCGGGGGCGCGGTGGTGCGGGGCAACGCGATCGCCAGCCTCGACGGCGGCGCCACCACCGGCGGCACCTCCGGCGGCCTCGGCGGGCCGGGCGACCGCCGGCTGTTCGCGGTGCTGCGCGAGGTGGCCGACGTCATCGTGGTCGGCGCCGGCACCGCACGGGCGGAGAACTACGGCGGCGCCCGGATGACGGCGGCCCAGCGCCACTCCCGTCAGGGGCGCGGGCAGTCCGAGGTGCCGCCGATCGCGGTGGTGACCCGCTCCGGGGTGATCGAGCACGACCTCGCCGTACTCACCGACAGCGAGGTGACACCGCTGGTGCTGACCACCACCGCCGAGGCCGCCGGCCTCGCCGCGCGCCTGGGTGCGGCGGCTGAGGTGATCGACTGCTCCGGCGCGGACCCGCGCGAGGTGGATCTCGGTGTGCTGGTGGACCGGCTGACTCAGCGGGGACTGACGCGGGTGCTCACCGAGGGCGGCCCGAGCCTGCTGGGCGCTTTGCTGGGCGCCGGCCTGATCGACGAGTTCTGCCTGACCACCGCACCACTGCTGGTGGGCGGCACCGCGGTGCGGATCGCCACCGGGGTCGGCGAGGTGCTGACCGCGATGCGATGCGCGCATGTGCTCACCGACTCCGGTGGCTACCTCTACACCCGCTACGTCCGCGACCGCTGAACGGGCCGATGGCTACTCTGGTGGCCATGCGTGTCGGTCGGGTGGGGGCACTCTGCGTGGGCATCCTCCCGGTCCTGGCGTTGGCGGTGACCGGCTGCGCGCCGTGGATAGCGGCCAACCCGCAGTTCGCCAGTGACTCGGCCAGCAATCCGGGTGCGGCGCCCACCACCGCCGAGGCCGGCGGACCGCCCGAGATCCTCGCCCCCCGCAATGACCTGACGTGGAAGAACTGCACACCGGAGTTGTTCGGTGACGCCGGCACCCAGCCGATCCCGGGCGTGGTCCTGGAGTGCGCGGACTACGACGCCGACCTAGACCCGATCAGCGGCGCCACCGGCACCGTGATCATCGGTGCGGTGCGGGCCCGCTCGGTGCAGACCCCGCCGGACGCCGGACCGCTGGTGTTCACCACCGGATCGGACCTGCCGTCATCGCTGCAACTGCCGGTGTGGTTGTCCCGTGCCGGAGCCGACGTCCTCAACAGCCACCCGATCGTCGCGGTGGACCGCCGCGGGATCGGCCGCTCGTCGCCGATCGACTGCCGGGACGCGTTCGACCGCGAGCAGATGCGCGACCAGGCCCAGTTCGACGCCGGCGACGACCCGGTGGCCAGCCTGGGGGCGGTCACCATGACGGCGACCACCGGCTGCACCGACGCCATCTCCCCCGGCGACTCCGCCTACGACAGTTCCCGCGCCGCCGAGGATCTCGAGCGGCTGCGCTCCAACTGGGACGTGCCGGGCCTGGCACTCATCGGCGTCGGCAACGGCGCCCAGATCGCGATGGCCTACGCCAGCTCGCATCCGGACAAGGTGGCACGGCTCGTGCTCGACTCCCCCATCGCACCGGGAGTCGGTGCCGAGGCCGCCGCCGAGGATCAGGTCAAGAGCCAGCAGGGCGCGCTCGAGGCGTTCGCCACCCAGTGCGTGGCGGTCAACTGCGCGCTCGGCCCGGACCCCAAGGGCGCGGTGGACGGCCTGCTTGCCGCGGCCCGGGCCGGCCGGGGCCCCGGCGGTGCGTCGGTGGCCGTGCTGGCCAACGCCATCGTGACCGCGCTGGGATTCCCCAGCGGAGACCGCATCGGCAGCACGGTGAAACTGGCCAATACGCTAGCCGCCGCCCGCACCGGCGATGTCAACCAACTCAACAGTCTGATCAACCAGGCCGAGGCGGTGCGCGAGAGCGACGGGCAGTTCGTCAACACCTGCAGCGACTCGCTGAACCGGCCCACCCCCGACCGGGTGCGCGAACTCGTGGTGGCCTGGGGCAAGACCTACCCGCAGTTCGGCGCCGTCGCGGCGCTGAACCTGGTGAAGTGCCTCAACTGGCCCAGCGGCACCGCACCGAAGGACCTCAAAGACCTCGGGGCCGACGTGCTGCTGCTCGGCGTGCAGAACGATCCCATCGTGGGTTCCCAGGGCGTGCCGGCCACCGCGGCGACCATCATCAACGGTGGCGCCACCAGCCGGCGGGTGATGTGGCAGGGCACCGGGCACGGCGCCAGCATCTACTCCGGATGCGCGCTGCCGCCGGTGCTCGACTACCTCGGCGGGGGCAAGATTCCCCCGACCGATACCTTCTGCCCCGCCTGAGCGGCGGGGCCAACACCTCCCCGCCCCGCCTGACCGATCGGCGCTCGTCGCCGGTGTACGGTGCGGACGTGGCAGCCGCCGTCCTCAACGCTTTCCGGCCGCGCACCAGCCCGCCGAGCACAGCGAGCATCCTGCGTTCGGCGCTGTGGCCGATCGCGATCATGTCGATCATCCACCGCAGTTATGTGCTGACGTCCAACGGCTACATCACCGACGACTGGGCTCCGGTCTACCGCGCGGTGCGCAACTTCCGCGCCGGGGTGGACATCTACAACGAGAACTTCGACCAGGTGGATCCGCACTATCTCTACCCGCCCGGCGGAACACTGCTGATGGCCCCGTTCGGCTACATCGACAGCGAGTTCGCCGCACGCAACTGGTTCATCCTGATCAACACCCTGGCCCTGATCGGGGCGGGCGTTCTGCTGGTGCGGCTGTTCAAGTTCCCGCTCACCTCGGTTGCCCTGCCGGCGGTGCTGACCGCGATGTTCGTCACCGAGTCGGTGACCAACACGTTGGTGTTCACCAACATCAACGGCGTCATCCTTCTGCTCGAGGTGCTGTTCCTGCGGTGGCTGCTCGACGGCCGCATCAGCCATCAGTGGCTGGCCGGCCTTGCGATCGGGATATCGCTGGTGGTCAAACCGGTGCTCGGGGTGCTGCTGCTGCTGCCACTGCTCAACCGGCAGTGGCGGGCGCTGGGCGCCGCTGTGGCGGTGCCGGTGATCTTCAATGTGGTGGCGTGGCCGTTGGTGGCCGATCGGATGAACTTCGTGCAGCGCACGCTGCCCTACATCTTCTCCACCCGCGACTACTTCAACTCCTCGGTGCTAGGCAACGGGGTGTACTACGGCCTGCCGATGTGGCTCATCGTCGCGCTGCGGGTGCTGTTCGTCGTCTTGGCCGCGGTGAGCCTGTGGCTGCTGTACCGCTACTACCACCGGCGTGATCCGTTCTTCTGGATGCTCACGTCCTCGGGGGTTCTGCTGATCGCCTCGTGGTTGGCGTTGTCGCTGGCGCAGGGGTACTACTCGATGATGCTGTTCCCGTTCCTGATGACCGTGGTGCTGCCCAACTCCGTGCTGCGCAACTGGCCGGCCTGGCTGGCCGCGTACGGGTTCTTGACGATGGACCGCTGGCTGATGTGGCGCTGGCCGACGACCGGGCGGTTCCTCGAGTACATGAAGATCACCTACGGCTGGTCACTGATGCTGATCGTGGTATTCGCCGTGCTGTACTTCCGCTACCTCGACGCGCGCGCCGAAGGGCGCCTCGATGCTGGACCCGACGCCGGTATCGACCCGCCGTGGATGGACGACGCCGCCGCGGCACGGCGCGGCGCTACGGTGATGTGATGGACGAGAAACCGACACTGACACTGACCGAGGCACAGTGGCGTGAACGCCTCAACCCGGCGGAGTACCACGTGTTGCGCGAGGCGGGCACCGAGCCGCCCTTCGTCGGCGAGTACACCGACACCAAGACCGAGGGCATCTACGAGTGCCGGGCCTGCGGGGCCGAACTGTTCCGCAGCACCGAGAAGTTCGAGTCGCACTGCGGTTGGCCGTCGTTCTTCGACACGGCCCGCTCCGAAGCGGTGATTCTGCGCTCAGACGATTCGATGGGGATGCGTCGGGTGGAGGTGTTGTGCGCCGCCTGCCACAGCCATCTGGGCCACGTGTTCAGCGGGGAGGGCTACCCCACCCCCACCGATCAGCGGTACTGCATCAACTCGATCTCGCTGCGGCTGATGCCGGCTCAGTAGCGGCGCCATATGCAAGAAAGCTCAGCAGATCTGCTGACGTCAGCGGCGCGCTGAAGTGGAATCCCTGGCCGATATCGCAGCCGTAGTCGCGTAACAGGGCGGCTGTCTCGGTGTTCTCGATGCCTTCGGCGACTGCGGCCAGACCCAGGTCGTGGGCCAGGGCGATCATCGCCCGCACCACCGAGGCGGCCCGCGGGTCGGTAAGTAGTGGCGCGATGAAGGCGCGGTCGAATTTGACCTCGTCCACCGGCAGGTCACGCAGATACGACAGTGTCGCGTAGCCGCTGCCGAAGTCGTCGATGGCAATCCGGATTCCGTTGCGGCGCAATCGCGTCAGGACGATCTGTGCGCGGGTGGTACTGCCGAGGAACATGTGCTCGGTGATCTCGATCGCCAGTGCCGCGGGCGGGAGGTTCCGGTCAGCCAGGGCCTGGGCGATCATCGGGGGCAGTGTGAGATCGACCAGTGTGGGGGCGAAGAGGTTCACCGCCACGGGCATGGTGACCGATGCGTCGCGCCACTGCGCCGCATCATCGAGGGCGCGGCCGATGACGTAGTGGTTCACCGCCCCCATCAGTCCGTGCCGGCGCACCAGGGGCAGGAACTCGTCGGCGGCCAGTTCGCCGCGCCGGGGGTGTGACCACCGCAACAACGCCTCGGCACCCACCACCTCGCCGGTCGTCAGGGACACCTTGGGCTGGTACGCCATGTGCAATTCGCCGTTGCCGATGGCGCGGCGCAGTTCTCCGAGCAGTTGCAGCGAGTCCGCCTCACTGACCGGACCTATGCCGTCCGCGAAGTGCAGAGGGTCGGCGAAGCTGCGGATACCCGCGGCGCCGGACCGTTTGGCGGCGTACATCGCGAGGTCCGCCTGGCGGAGTAACTCCTCGGCCTGTTGATCGGGTACGGAGTCGTCGTTGACGGCGATGCCCACGCTCGGTCGGATCATCACCTCGCGCGCACCGATGACGAACGGGGCTTCGAAAGCCTCCGCAATGCGCTCCGCGATGGATGCGGCGTCACCGCCATCCCCGTCGACGAGGACGGCGAACTCGTCGCCGCCGACCCGTGCGAGGGTGTCGCCGGCGCGCACAGCGCGCCGCATCCGATCCGCCGCGGCCACCAGAAGTTGGTCGCCGGCGCCGTGTCCCAGCGCATCGTTGACCGTCTTGAAATCGTCGAGGTCCATCATCAACACAGCGGCCGGCGCACCGCCGGCCACCCGTGCTCGCACGGCCTCCCCCAGCCGTTGCTCGAACAGCGCCCGGTTGGCCAGCCCGGTGAGCGGATCCTGCTGTGCCTGACGGGCCAGCGCGCCCAGCAGCCGGCGGTTCTCGCTCACCGCAAGGAATTGCCGCGCCAGAACAGCCAGCATCAGCGCGATACCGACGGGCAGCACGGGTCCCGCGACGATGTCGTCAGGACGATCGACGGCCACCACCGATGCCGCCAGCATGAGCGGGGCGTACGGCAACAATGCCGAGGCCCAGGCGGGCAGTCCCCCGCCCGCCGGCTCATCGTCGCGGTGCGGTGCCGATGTCGTTGCGGCGGTGATCATCAGCAACAACCCGGCCACCCATCCGATGTCGATGACGCTGCCGCTGCGGTACTGATCCTGTGCCGACAGGTAGGCGAAACCGGTGTCGGCGACCGCCATGGCCGCCAGGGCCCCGGCGATCAGCATCACGGTCGCCCGCTGGCTGCTGCGGACGCTGACGATCACCACCGCAGCGACCGTCACCAACAGCAGATCGGACACGGGGTAGGCCATCAGCAGAATGAATTCGATCCGGCTCGCCGACCCGACCGCATAGATCTGACCCATGACAAGGGTCCACGAGACGATGAACATCGAGCCGGCCACGATCAGACCGTCGAGGACGATGCGGATCTGGGACACCCCGCCCGGCCGATCCCGAAACAGCAGCAGCGCCACACAGGCGCCGACCGGGAACAGAAGAAAGAACACGTCGGCCGCCGAGGGGAACGGTGCCTGCTGCGTCTCCAGATCGAAATAGGTCCAGATGATCTCGGCGATGGTGAATGCCCCGAGGCTGGCGCTCATCACGACCCAGGCCGCGCGAACCCTGCCCAGCGTCATCGTCGCCGCACGCGCGGTGAGCAGTGTGGCGGTCAGCGACAGGACGCACAGGGTCAGATCGGCGACGATTTCCAGCATGCGCGGATCGGCCCGGCCGCCGTAGAGCACCGCGGCGAAGGCCACCAGGATCACCGCGGAGGATGCGGCGGCATGCGTGGTTTTCGGCACCGCCCCCGCCCCTTTCGCAGATCGCCGGGTTACCACCCGAAGCGTAGCCCCGGGCTGCTCAGGGCAGGCGGGTGATGAGTTCCTCCACGCCCACCCGCGGGCCGGTGTAGAACGGGATCTCCTCACGGACGTGCAGTCGCGCCTCGGTGGCACGCAGGTCCCGCATCAGGTCGACGATGCGGTGCAGTTCGGTGGCTTCGAAGGCCAGGATCCATTCATAGTCGCCCAGCGCGAAGGCCGGCACGGTGTTGGCCCGTACGTCCTTGTAGCTGCGGGCGGCCATACCGTGGTCGGCCAGCATCTTGCGGCGCTGCTCATCGGGCAGCAGGTACCACTCCAGCGACCGGACGAACGGGTACACGCAGACGTAGTTGCCCGGTTCCTCGCCGGCGAGGAACGCCGGCACGTGACTCTTGTTGAACTCCGCGGGGCGGTGCAGGGCGACGCTGCTCCACACCGGGGTACAGGCGCGGCCCAGTGCGGTGGTGCGCCGGAAGTCACTGTAGGTCTGCTGCAGGGACTCGACCCGCTCGGCGTGCGTCCAGATCATGAAGTCGGCGTCAGCCCGCATCCCGGCCACGTCGTACAGGCCGCGCACCACCACGCCGTTGTCCTCCTGCTGTTTGAGGAAAGTGGCGGTCTCATCGGTGACCGCGGCGCGGGCGTCATCGTCGTAGCCGAGCACGCCGGGGCGCACCGCGAACGAGGAGAACATCACGTAGCGGACGGTGGCGTTGAGGGTGTCGTAGTCCAGTTTCGCCATGGCAACCATGGTGCCACGCGGGCTGTTCCTAGCTGCCGGTGGCAGCCAGCACCCCGGCGGCGGCGCGGCCGGCCGCGGCCACGCAGGCCGGCACCCCCACGCCGTCGAGATAGTTGCCGGCCACCGCCAGCGTCGGCGGCAGCCCGGCGCGGATCCGCGCGGCGATCTCGCCGTGGCCGGGACCGTACTGCGGCAGGGCGTCGATCCAGCGGTGCATCACAACCTCGCGGGGTTGGGCGGTGATGCCGAACACCGCCTGAAGATCGTCCAGCGCCCAGGCCGTGAGGTCGGCCTCGGAGGCAGTGCGGGCGATGTCGTCGCCGAACCGGCCGAACGACATCCGAAGCAGCTCATCGGACCCGCGGGCGCCCCATTTGCGGCTGGTCAGCGTGATGGCCTTGGCGTGCAGGGATTCTCCGGTGGCCACC
>JAIOQK010000174.1 GCA_021413425.1 Mycobacterium sp. | reverse complement strand
CACCGCCGACCCGAGTCGCCGGGCTGACGGCCCGATGCCGTTGAGGGTGGTGACGTCGTTGGCGCCGATCATGATCACCGCCGCATCCGGCGGCGGCCCGGCCACCAGCATGGCGTCGACCTGACTCGCCAGACCCTTCGAGGTGGCGCCAACGATCGCCTTGGTCGACAGCCGCACCGGCGCACCCCGGTGCTCGGCGAGGCCCCGCGCGATCAGTACGCCGGGGACCTCGTCGGCGTCGCGGCAGCCGTACCCGGTGGCCGTCGAATCGCCGAACACCATCAGATGGGCGTCGGCGTCGGTATCCCGCCATCCGCGCACCGGTCCGCCGCCGGGAACGTAGACGCCGTCGGCCCGGGGCGGGATCTCCCACGCCCGCGGGATGACACTGCGGGCCAGTTCGGCCTGACCGGTGAGCAGGTTGCGCGCACCCACCACCGCGCTGCCGGTGGAGGCCAGAACTCCGGCCATCACCAGCGCCCGGGAGGACCCGATCCACATGACCACGGCGTCAGTTTAGGCCGAGGATCGCCAGGAACACAGTGGTCAGGACGGTTACAGACCGGTATCAGAACGAGCAAGATACCGCTATCACAGGTTGTGGTGCGGGTCACAGCTGCCACGCTGTAGGGGCATCACTACACCGGCGTAGGGAGTGTTGACGATGACCGCACCGAGCAAGATCGGTTCATCGACGGCGCATCGCGGCGCGGCCCGGCCGGCGCGCCCGCGGCGGTACCCCGTCAGTGACGGCGCGCCCGTCGAAGTCATCGAGGACGGGCCCAGCCTCCCGGCGAGATTGGTCTCCCTCGGCACCCGACTGACCATGTGGCCGGCGCTGGCGGTGCTCAGCCACGTCCCGCACTGGCCGTGGCCGTTCGGTCTGGTCGACGCCGTCGCGCGGGCGCTGGTCCCGTCACCGGGAACGGTGCGCGCCACGGTCGGATTGCCCAACGCCTCGGCGCAACTGGTCCGCGCGCCCGGCGTGCTGCCCGCCGACGGCCATCGCCGGGTGGTGCTGTACCTGCACGGCGGCGCATTCATGACCTGCGGGGTGAATTCGCACAGCCGCATCGCGGTGGCGCTGTCGAAGTTCGCCGACTCGCCGGTGTTGGTGGTCGACTACCGGTTGATTCCCAAGCACACCATCGGCATGGCCCTGGACGACTGCTACGACGGATACCAGTGGCTGAGGCTGCGCGGGTACGAGCCGGATCAGATCGTGCTGGCCGGCGATTCCGCCGGCGGCTACCTGGCCCTTGCTCTTGCCCAGCGGCTGCAGGCCGAGGACGAGACACCGGCGGCGATGGTGGCGATCTCCCCGCTGCTGCAACTGGATTCCCGGGCGAAGCAGTCCCACCCGAACATCTACACCGATGCGATGTTCCCGCCTAAGGCGTTCGACGCGCTGGTCGGACTTGTCGCCCGCGCGGCGGCCAGGAATCTGGTCGACGGCGAACCCGAAGACGCCTACGAGCCCCTCGACCACATCGAGCCCGGACTGCCGCGCACCCTCATCCACGTCTCCGGGTCCGAGGTGCTGCTGCACGACGCGCGGCTTGCGGCGCGCTGCCTGGCCGCGGCCGGGGTGCCGACCGAGGTGCGGGTGTGGCCCGGCCAGATCCACGACTTCCAACTGGCCGCCCCGCTGATCCCGGAGGCCACCCGATCGCTGCGCCAGATCGGGGAGTACATCCGCGAAGCCACCGGCTGAGCTGAGGCATTGGACCGAGTGCCACCGGCTGACGGCAGCGCCGCCGAACCTCTGACACGATGGAGCCATGCGAATCGCGAGGCACATCAGCGAGCTCATCGGCAACACCCCGCTCGTTGAACTGACCTCCGTCGTCCCCGAGGGCGCCGGACGGGTGGCCGCCAAAGTCGAGTACCTCAACCCGGGGGGCAGTTCCAAGGACCGCATCGCGGTCAAGATGATCGACGCCGCCGAGGCCAGCGGCGCGCTGAGGCCGGGCGGCACCATCGTTGAGCCGACGTCGGGCAACACCGGCGTAGGGCTGGCCCTGGTGGCGCAGCGCCGCGGATACAAGTGCGTCTTCATCTGCCCGGACAAGGTCAGCGAGGACAAGCAGAACGTGCTGCGGGCCTACGGGGCCGAGGTCGTCGTCTGCCCGACCGCGGTGCCACCGGATCACCCGGACAGCTATTACAGCGTCTCCGACCGTCTGGTCGCCGAGATCGACGGTGCGTGGAAACCGGATCAGTACTCCAACCCCAACGGGCCGGCCAGCCACTACGAGACCACCGGCCCGGAGATCTGGGCCGACACCGATGGTGAGGTGACGCACTTCGTCGCCGGTGTGGGTACCGGCGGCACCATCACCGGCGCCGGCCGCTACCTCAAAGAGGTTTCCGGCGGTCAGATCTGGGTGGTCGGCGCCGACCCGGAGGGTTCGGTGTACTCCGGCGGCAGCGGCCGCCCCTATCTCGTCGAAGGGGTGGGGGAGGACTTCTGGCCGGCGGCCTACGATCCGGCCGTCGCCGACGAGATCATCGCCGTCTCCGACGCCGACTCGTTCGACATGACCCGGCGTCTGGCGCGCGAAGAGGGCCTGCTGGTCGGTGGTTCCTGCGGAATGGCCGTCGTCGCCGCCCTGCGGGTGGCCGAGAAGGCCGGCCCGGGATCGTTGACGGTGGTGCTGCTGCCCGACGGTGGCCGCGGCTACATGTCCAAGATCTTCAACGACCCGTGGATGTCGTCGTACGGCTTCCTGCGGGAACCGCTCGACGACACCAAACCCGAACCGGCCGTCGGCGACGTGTTGCGCGGTAAGTCCGGCGCGCTGCCCGACCTGGTGCACACCCACCCGTCGGAGACGGTGCGCGACGCGATCGGCATCCTGCGTGAGTACGGCGTCTCGCAGATGCCGGTGGTCGGTGCGGAACCGCCCGTGATGGCGGGCGAGGTGGCCGGCAGCGTGTCCGAGCGTGAGCTGCTCTCGGCGGTGTTCGAGGGACGAGCCAAACTCGCCGACGCCGTGGCACTGCACATGAGCCCGCCGCTTCCGCTGATCGGCGCCGGCGAACTCGTGAGCGTGGCGGCCAAGGCGCTGCGCGACGCCGACGCGGTGATGGTCGTCGAGGGTGGCAAACCCGTCGGCGTCATCACCCGCCACGACCTTCTGGGTTTTCTGTCGGAAGGATCGCGGCGGCGCTGAGTCTCGCGTGGCCGAACCGGCGAGTCCGCTGCATCGGCTGTAGGGTAAAACCCGCTCGTACGTGACGCGCGCTCTGCGGAGCGCTGGCCCCTCGGAGAGACATGACCGACCAACCGCCCGGCAATTACCCGCCACCGGGGAACTATCCGCCGCCGGGCAACTACCCCCCACCCGGCAACTACCCCCCGCCGGGCGGGTTCCCTCCTCCCGGTAGCTACCCGCCGCCGGGCAGCTACCCCCCGGCGGGCGGCTACTACCCTCCGGCACCGGCGGGCGGTTTGCCGAAGGACGCCTACACCCCATGGATCACCCGGGTGGTCGCCTACTTCATCGACGCGATCCCGGTGTTCATCCTCACCGGCATCGGCCAGGGTGTGCAGTTCGCGACCGCCGACAACGAGTGCATCAGTGACAGCACCGAATCGAGCTTCGAGGCGGTGTGCACCTCGCAGCCCACCGGCCTGGGCCTGGTCGTGGGGTTGGTGTGCGCGCTCGCGGCGCTGGCCTTCGCGATCTGGAACTACGGCTATCGGCAGGGCACCACCGGGTCGAGCATCGGCAAGTCGGTGATGAAGTTCAAGGTGGTCGGCGAGCAGACCGGTCAGCCCATCGGCTTCGGCCGGTCGGTCCTGCGTCAGCTGGCGCACATCGTGGACGCCCTGATCTGCTACATCGGCTACCTGTTCCCGCTGTGGGACGCCAAACGTCAGACGCTGGCTGACAAGATCATGTCGACGGTCTGTCTGCCGCTGTAGGCGTCCCGGGGCAACCCTCAGCCGTAACTCAAGGAGCTCACCAATGACGACCCCGCCCGGCGACTACCCGCCCCCCGGCGATTACCCGCCGCCTCCGCAGGGCGGGTACCCGCCTCCCGGCGAGTACCCACCGCCCCCGCCCGGTTGGGGCTACCCACCCCCGCCACAGGGCGGTTATCCGCCCCCGCCGCCACAGGGCGGCTATCCACCGCCCGGCGCGTATCCGCCGCCCCCGCAGGGCGGGTACCCGCCGCCGGGATGGGGCTATCCACCCCCGCCGCAGGGCGGTTATCCGCCCCCGCCGCAGCAGGGCGGCTGGGCGCCACCCCCACCCGGGTACGGCGCACCCGGATCGTCGTACAGCATCGGCGACGCGCTGACGTGGGCGTGGCAGAAGTTCGCCCGCAACGCCGTTCCGCTGTTGGTGGCCACGCTGGTGTTCGGACTGCTGCTGGTCGTGCTCAACATGCTTTCCAGCCAGCTGCTGCAGTCGGTCTCACCGGAGGCCTTCACCGTCACCGAAACCGGTGACTCCCTGATTGAGAGCACCACACGCACCATCAGCGGCGCCGGCATCGCCGTGCTGATCCTCTCCTCGCTGGTGCAGATCGTGGTCAGCGGTGTGGTCGCCTCGGCGTACTACGGCGGCCTGATCGACATCGCCAACGGTCAGCCGGTGTCGGTCGGATCATTCTTGCGGCCGCGCAACGTGGTCTCGGTGGTCATCGCGTCGCTGATCGTCGGCATCCTCACGGGGATCGGCGTGGTGCTGTGCATCCTGCCGGGTCTGCTGGTCACGGTGTTCACGTTGTTCTCCACGGTGGCGATCGTGGACCGCAACCTCTCACCGATCGACGGCATCAAGGCCAGCATCGACATCACCAAGGCCCACTTCGGCAAGGTGCTGGGGGCCTGGCTGCTGAGCCTCGCCCTGCTGGCCGTCGGCGCCCTGCTGTGCGGGGTGGGTCTGTTGGTCACCGCACCGCTGGCCTACCTGTTCGTGGTCTACACCTACCGAACGCTCAGCGGCGGCTCGGTGGCGCCGGCCGGCGTCTAGGGACGTCCACGCCGCAGCTTTTGCGGCTCAAAGGCCTAGGCTCGAACGCGATGACCGACTCACATCGGCGCTACGGCTTCGCCACCCGCGCCATCCACGCCGGCTACCGGCCCGACCCCGCCACCGGGGCGGTCAACGCCCCGATCTATGCCAGCAGCACCTTCGCCCAGGACGGCGTGGGTGGGCTGCGCAACGGCTACGAGTACGCACGCACGGGCAACCCCACCCGCACGGCGCTGGAGAGTTCGCTGGCCGCGGTCGAGGACGGCGCCTTCGCCCGCGCCTTCAGTTCCGGCATGGCGGCCAGCGATTGCGCGCTGCGAGCGGTGCTCCGTCCCGGTGATCACATCGTCATCCCCGACGACGCCTACGGCGGCACCTTCCGGCTCATCGACAAGGTGTTCCGGGAATGGGGAGTGGCGCACACGCCGGTGCATCTGTCCGACCTCGACGCCGTCCGCGCGGCGATCAGCGAGCGGACCCGGATGATCTGGGTGGAGACCCCCACCAATCCTCTGCTGTCGATCGCCGATATCGCGGCCCTGGCCGAGATCGGCCACGCGGCCAGTGCAATGGTGTTGGTGGACAACACCTTTGCCTCGCCGGCCCTGCAGCAGCCGCTTGGCCTCGGCGCCGACATCGTGTTGCACTCCACCACCAAATACATCGGCGGGCACTCCGATGTGATCGGCGGAGCGCTGATCACCGACAGTGCGGAACTCGACGCCAAGTTCGCATTCCTGCAGAACGGCGCGGGCGCGGTGCCCGGCCCGTTCGACGCCTACCTGACCATGCGGGGGCTCAAGACCCTGGAGTTGCGGATGCAGCGGCACAGCGAGAACGGGATGCGGGTCGCGCAGTTCCTCGCCGAGCACCCGGCGATCAGCCAGGTGCTCTACCCGGGTCTGCCGAGTCATCCCGGACACGACGTGGCCGCCCGGCAGATGACGGGGTTCGGCGGCATGGTGTCGGTCCGCATGAGCGGCGGCGCGGAGGCGGCGCGCAAGTTCTGCTCGGCCACCGAGATCTTCATCCTCGCCGAATCGCTGGGCGGCGTGGAATCACTGATCGAGCACCCCGGGGCCATGACGCACGCGTCGACGGCGGGATCGCAGTTGGAGGTTCCCGAGGATCTGGTGCGGCTTTCGGTCGGCATCGAGGACCCGGCTGACCTGATCGCCGACCTCGAGCAGTCACTGGCGTAGCGGTCTCGATCAGCCCGCCTGAATCAGCCCGCCTGGATCAGCCCAGCGCCGGCAGTACCGTCGCCGCGGTCACCGCGAGGTTGACGTCGCCCGGAGACGATCCCTGCCCCCACCCGCCGAAAGTGATCTGCGCTGCCCGGTGCCCGGCCTGGGCAAGGCCGCTCCCATCGAGGCCCAGGGCCGCGCCGAGACCGCCGGTCGTATGCAACAGCGCGATGACCGCCGCTGTTGACGGCTGCGGGGGCCGGGCCGCGAACAGCGCGGCGTTGAGCGCGCCGCGCACACCGTCGATCCGCCGGCGGTCATGCATGGGCCAGGCATAGCTGTTGCGCCGCAACCGGTGTGACGACAGCTGGATCTGATGAATCTGGCCGGTCCGCAGCAGTTGGTCGAGCACGTCGTCCTCGGCACGCTTGCGCAGTGCGGTGATCGCCGCGGCAGCGGTGATCGGCCCTCGTTGCAGCAGCGCAAGCGCGGGCCGGACCGCGGGGTCCATCGGCACCGGACCGGCCAGGGCCACCAGATGTCCCAGCTGCGCCGCGTCGCCTGGGATGGCCGGGCGCACCCGGCAGTCGTGGGCGAGGTCTAGCAGCAGCGCCGCCGCGAGCACCCGGCCCAGGGCGGCGCGGTGCAGGCGAGGCTGACCGGACTCGTTGTCCAGCAACAGCAGAAGCAGGTCCTCAGCGATCTGCGCCATGGGGCACGCCGGCTAGGCGTGATACGGCTCGGCGCTGATCAGCGTGACTTTGACGGTCTTGCCGTTGGGCACGGTGTAGGAGCGGGTTTCGCCCGCCTTGGCCTGCAACAGAGCCGAACCGAGCGGTGAATTCGGCGAGTAGACCTCGAGGCTCTCGTGGCCGACGACGTCGTGGCGGGTAGCGATCAGGAACGTCTCGGTGTCTGATTTGTCGCCGTCGTAGTACACCTTCACCACCGAGCCGGGCAGCGCGACGCCGGACTGCTTGGGGGCCTCGCCCACCTTCGCGGTGTTCAGCAACTCCTGGAGCTGGCGGATGCGGGCCTCCTCCTGGCCCTGCTGCTCGCGCGCGGCGTGGTACCCGCCGTTCTCCCGCAGATCGCCCTCTTCGCGCCGGTCGTTGATCTCGGCGGCGATGATCGGGCGGTGGGCGATCAGCTGATCGAGTTCGGCCTTGAGCTTGTCGTAGGACTCCTGCGTCAGCCAGACCACCTGGGTATCGGTCATCTCCCTAGCGCTCCTCGTGATCGTCGTCCGCGCAGTCTCGCGGGGCAGTGGCGTCGTCGCTGCCGGGAAGGTGCGGGTTGTCTCCGCGTGCATTGCTTTCGAGCGGCGAATAACGCGCTAATGAAGCAAGACACGGCTCCCAGCAGGAACCGTGTATGTCCCGATCATAGCACCGCGGTTGCCGGCGTCAGCGGGGCTTTCCCCGGGCACTCACCCGCCGAGCAGGTATTCCGGAACGTCGATCCCGCAGCCGTAGATGTCGCCGACGACGGGCCGGCGGTAGGACTTCACCGTGGTGGTGACCTGCACGGTCTTGGCCTCCGACGGGCCCACCAGCACCTCCCGGCGTCCCGTCTCGGCGCCGTCATAGGAGCGGGCCCGCACAATGCACACCGCCGGCCGGGACGGATCCTTTCGGGTCACGCTGATCGTTATCTCGACGGTCTGGTCGTCGAGGACCGTGAACGTGGCCGTCTCGCCCTCGACGTCGAGGGCCTCGTACCGCTGGTAGGCCACCGCCGCCAGTGCCACGCAGACCGCCGCCACTCCGATCCCCAGCCACAGCGCGACGCGCCCGCGGCCGGTCGAGGCACCCCGGGGCCGGCCGTACCGCGACGCCGGGCGAACCGGGCCGGTGCTGCGATCCGTCATGGTCTGCTGACACCTCTCCCTCGGGCGTGATTTCAGTCGGCCATGGCGCGGGTGGGACTATTAGGACCTGAACCTACCGGGCGTCCCCCGCGGCACCGGACGATCACATACGAGCACGAAGAGGATGACGTGACCGAACTGCGCTTGATGGCGGTTCATGCCCACCCGGACGACGAGTCCAGCAAGGGGGCGGCCACCTGCGCGCGGTATGCCGACGAGGGACACCGGGTTCTGGTGGTCACCCTCACCGGCGGAGAGCGCGGCGACATCCTCAACCCCTCGATGGATCTGCCGGAGGTGCGTGGGCGCATCGCCGATGTCCGTCGCGACGAGATGGCCCGAGCCGCCGAGATCCTCGGCGTGGAGCACACCTGGCTCGGTTTCGTCGACTCCGGCCTGCCCCAGGGTGACCCGCCCCCGCCGCTGCCGGACGGCTGTTTCGCAGTGGTGCCGTTGGAGGAGCCGGTCGTCGAACTGGTGAAGCTGATCCGTGAGTTCCGCCCGCACGTGATGACCACCTACGACGAGAACGGCGGCTATCCGCACCCGGATCATATTCGCTGCCATCAGGTTTCGGTGGCCGCGTTCGAGGCCGCCGCCGACCCGGCACTGCATCCCGAGGCCGGCCCGGCGTGGCCGGTGAGCAAGCTCTACTACAACCACGGGTTCCTGCGGAAGCGCATGCAGATGCTGCAGGACGAGTTCGCACTCAACGGTCAGGAGGGTCCGTTCGCCGAGTGGCTGGAGAACTGGGACCCGGCCAACGATCCGCACGTGAACCGGGTGACGACCCGCATCCACTGCGCGGCCTACTTCGATCGGCGTGACGAGGCCCTGCGGGCGCATTCCACTCAGATCGACCCGGACGGATTCTTCTTCGCCACACCCCTGGAGTGGCAGCAGCGGTTGTGGCCCACCGAGGAATTCGAGTTGGCTCGCTCCCGGGTGGCGGCCACACTGCCCGAAGACGACTTGTTCGCCGGAATCGAGGTCTTCGAATGACGTATCTGACCGTGGGTCTGCTGCTCGCCGAGGAAACGAATCGGGGCCCCGATTACGGCAAGGCCAGCCCGGTCGGACTGCTCGTCGTACTGCTGCTGGTGATTGGCGTGTTCTTTCTGGTGCGCTCGATGAACCGGCACCTCAAGCGGGTGCCGCAGTCCTTCGAGTCCGGGCCCGGCCAGCCGGCAGAATCGGCCGATCCCGGGGCCGCCACCGAACCCGACGCCGAGATCCCCCCGCGTGAGTCCGCCGGTTAACCGACTCGGCGAGTCCGCCAGCCCGTACCTGCGCCAGCACGCCGACAACCCGGTGGCCTGGCAGGAGTGGACCACCGGCGCCCTTGACGAGGCCCGCCGCCGCGACGTGCCGATCCTGCTGTCGATCGGTTATGCCGCCTGTCACTGGTGCCACGTGATGGCGCACGAGTCGTTCGAGGACGCCGAGGTGGCCGCGGCGACCACCGAGTTCGTCTGCATCAAGGTCGACCGCGAGGAACGGCCCGATCTCGACGCCATTTACATGAACGCCACCGTCGCGCTGACCGGTCACGGCGGCTGGCCGATGACCTGCTTCCTCACCCCCGACGGCCGGCCGTTCTTCTGCGGCACCTACTACCCCAAGGCGCAGTTCCTGCAACTGCTGGCCGCCGTCTCCGACACCTGGCGCAACCGGCGCGACGAGGTCGAGCAGGCCTCTGAGTCGATCGCCGGGGAGTTACGGAAAATGGCGACGGGCCATTTCGGCGGCGGGGAAGAGGTCACTGAATCGCTGTGCGATCAGGCCGTCGCGGCCGTCCTGCGCGACGAGGACACCGCGCGCGGCGGGTTCGGTGGCGCACCGAAGTTCCCGCCCTCGGCGCTGCTGGAAGCCCTGCTGCGGGCCCACGAGCGCACCGCCTCGCCGGTCCCGCTGGCCGCTGTGCGCCGCACCTGCGAGGCGATGGCCCGCGGCGGTATCTACGACCAGCTGGCCGGCGGATTCGCCCGCTACAGCGTCGACGCCGAGTGGGTGGTGCCGCACTTCGAGAAGATGCTCTACGACAACGCGCTGCTGCTGCGCGTCTACGCGCACTGGGCCCGGCGCACCGGTGACCCGCTGGCCCGGCGGGTGGCCGCGGAGACCGCGGCGTTCCTGATCGACGACCTCTCCAGCGATGGCATGTTCATCTCGTCGCTGGACGCCGACGCCGCCGGAACCGAGGGCTCCACCTATGTGTGGACACCCGGACAACTGCGCGAAGTCCTCGGCGATGACGACGGCAATTGGGCGGCAACGCTTTTCGCGGTCACCGACCAGGGCAGCTTCGAGCATGGGACATCGGTGCTGCAACTGCCCGCCGATCCCGATGACGAGTCCCGCCTGGCACGGGTGCGATCGGCGCTGCTGGCGCAGCGGCGCACCAGAGTTCAACCCCCCCGCGACGACAAGATCGTCACCGCGTGGAACGGCCTGGCGATCACCGCGCTCACCGAAGCCGGCGTGGCGCTGGATGACCCGCGTCTGCTGGACGCCGCGCAACGCTGCGCGCGCGGCGTCGTGGCGCTGCACCTCGTCGACGGCCGGCTGCGCCGGGCCAGCCTCGGTGGCCGCGCCGGTCAGAGTGCGGCCATCCTGGAGGACTACGCCATGCTGGCCACCGGGCTGCTCAGCCTTCACCAGCTCACCGGCGAGCTGTCCTGGCTGACCACAGCCACCGGGTTGATCGACGTCGCGCTGGCGCACTTCGCCGACCCCGACCGGCCCGGCCGCTGGTACGACGCCGCCGACGACGCCGAGCAGTTGATGGTCCGCCCCGCCGACCCGGTCGACGGTGCCACCCCCTCGGGTGCCTCCTCGATCGCCGAGGCGCTGCTGACCGCGGCCCATCTGGTCGATGCCGACCGGGCCGGGCGCTACAGCGAGGCGGCGGCCGAGGCGCTGCTGGCCGCATCCCCGCTGCTGGCGCGGGCACCCCGGTCAGCGGGCCACTGGCTGGCCGTGGCCGAGGCCGCCGTGCGCGGACCGCTGCAGGTGGCGGTCTCCACCGCGGGCGGCCACTCGGACCTGCTGGCGGTGGCGCGCCGGATCGCCCCGGGCGGCGCCGTCGTCGTCGGCGGCGAGGTCGACTCCATGCCACTGCTGGCCGGCCGCGGCCGCATCAACGGCGCGGACGCGGCCTACATCTGTCGCGGCCAGGTGTGCGACCTGCCGGTGACCGGACCCGAGGAACTCGCTGCCGCCCTGGGCGTGCGCGTGTAGCGTGGCGCCATGGTCAGCGCCGAACAGATCGAGTCCGCCGTACACCGTTATCTGGAGTTGGTCGCCGGCGGCACCGCCGACGAGATCGCGGCGCTGTTCGCCGACGATGCGACCGTCGAGGACCCGGTCGGCGGCGGCGAGGTGCACATCGGCCGCGGGGCCATTCATGGATTCTTCAAGAACGTCGAAAACGCCGAGCGCACAACGGAATTACTGGCTTTGCGGGTGGCCGGCCACGAGGCGGCCTTCATGTTCGTCATCACCGTCGACGCTGGCGGGCACAAGGTCCGCATCCAGCCGATCGATGTGATGGTGTTCGACGCCGACGGCAAGATCACGTCCATGAAGGCCTACTGGTCGTTCGCCGACGCGACGCAGGTCTAGGTCGTCGGGGCTAGGTCGTCCAAAATACGGCGAACCACATCGCGATGTAGTGGCAGATCGCGGCCACCGCCGTGCAGGCGTGGAAGAACTCGTGGTGGCCGAAGGTCTGCGGCCACGGGTTGGGCCATTTGAGTGCGTAGAACACCCCGCCGACGCTGTAGAGCACCCCGCCGATGATCAGCAGAACCACCGCAGCCAGGCCGGCGCCGTGCATGATCGGCCCGATGAACCACACCGCCACCCAGCCCAGCAGCAGGTACAGCGGGACCCCGACCCAGCGCGGCGCGGTGGGCCAGCACATCTTGAGCAGCACGCCGGCCAGCGCCCCGGCCCAGACGATCCACAGCAGCACCCAGCCGTCGCTCTCCGGCAGGGCGAGCAAGGCGAACGGCGTGTAACTGCCGGCGATGAACACGAAGATCATCGAGTGGTCCAGCCGCTTCATCCACATGGCCGCGGTGCGCGAGCGCCAGTGCACCCGGTGATAGGCGCCGCTGACGGCGAACATCGCCACGCTCGTGCACGTGTAGACCAGGGTGGCCATGCCGGCGCGGGTGGAGTCCAACGCCCACGAGACCGACACCAGGGCCGCCCCGGCGATGGCGGCGACAACCGCTGAGTAGACGTGGATCCAGCCGCGGGCGCGGGGCTTGTGCAGCAGCTGGGCGAGTTCGTCGACGACGGCTTCGGGGAAGTCCTCGGCCGGTTCGGGCCGAGGGGGTTCGCCGACGTCGCTGCGTGCGGTCATCTCGGCCTCCGTTGCCGCGGCCCGACGCGCCATGTGCGCGTATGCCGCCCGTCGCCACAGTAGTCTCGTCTCCTGTGGAGATCATTCCGCGACGCCTCAAGGAGCCGGCCTACCGGCTCTACGAGATGCGGTTGCGGCAGGAGCTCGCAGCGTCTAAATCCGCACTTCCGCGGCATATCGCCGTTCTGTGCGACGGTAACAGGCGCTGGGCCCGCGATGCGGGCCACGATGACGTCAGCTACGGCTACCGGGTGGGCGCGGACAAGATCGCCGAGATGCTTCGCTGGTGCGCCGACGCCGGCATCGAGATGGCCACCGTGTACCTGCTGTCGACGGAGAACCTGCAGCGCGAACCCGATGAGCTGGGCTGTCTGATCGACATCATCACCGAGGTCGTCGAGGAGATCTGTGCCCCGGCCAACCGGTGGAGCGTGCGCACCGTGGGTGATCTGGAACTGCTCGGCGAGGACACCGCCCGCCGGTTGCGGGAGGCCGTGGAAGGCGCCGCCGCCACGGCGAGTGCTCCCGCCTTCCATGTCAACGTCGCCGTCGCCTACGGCGGCCGACAGGAGATCGTCGACGCCGTGCGCACCCTGCTCGGCAAGGAACTGGCCGACGGTGCCACCGCCGAGCAGATGATCGAGTCCGTCACCATTGAGGGCATCTCGGAGAACCTCTACACCTCCGGTCAGCCCGACCCCGATCTGGTGATCCGGACATCGGGGGAGCAGCGGCTGAGCGGTTTCCTGCTGTGGCAGAGCGCGTATTCGGAGATGTGGTTCACCGAGGCGCACTGGCCGGATTTCCGGCAGGTCGATTTCCTTCGCGCGTTACGCGACTACAGCCGCCGGCACCGCCGCTACGGGGTGTGAAGGCGGTAGCGCGCGGGTCTACAGCTTGCGCAAGCGCAACCGGTTGATGGCGTGGTCGGCGTCCTTGCGCAATACCAGCGTCGCCCGCGGGCGGGTGGGCAGGATGTTCTCAATCAGGTTGGGCCGGTTGATGGAATGCCAGATCTCCCGGGCCGCGGTGGCCGCCTGCTGATCGGTGAGGCTCGAGTAGTGGTGGAAGTGCGAGGCCGGGTCGGCGAAGGCGCCGGCCCGCATCGCGAGGAACCGCTCGATGTACCACTGCTCGATGTCCTCGATGCGGGCATCGACATAGACCGAGAAGTCGAACAGGTCCGAGACCATCAGACGCGGCCCGGTCTGCAGCACGTTGAGGCCCTCGAGGATGAGGATGTCGGGATGGGTGACGACGTGCTTGTCGCCCGGCACGATGTCGTACACGAGGTGGGAGTACACCGGCGCGCACGCATGATCGGATCCGGACTTCACCGACGTCACGAAGCGCATCAGGGCTCGCCGGTCATAGCTTTCCGGGAAACCCTTGCGGTGCATCAGGTTTCGCCGGGTCAACTCAGCATTGGAATAGAGGAAGCCGTCGGTGGTCACCAGGTCGACGCGGGTATGGTCCTCCCAGCGCGACAGCAACGCCTGCAGTACACGCGCAGTCGTCGACTTGCCCACCGCCACGCTGCCGGCCACACCGATCACGAACGGCACCGGCCGGTCCGGATTCTGGGTGCGTTCACCGAGGAACTCCGCGGTGGCGGAGAACAGGCCCTGGCGGGCGGCGACCTGGAGGTGAATCAGACGAGCCAGCGGCAGGTAGACCTCCTCGACCTCCAGAATGTCGATCTGCTCGCCGATTCCACGCAGCCCGACGAGCTCCTCTTCGGTGAGTTTGAGGGGGGTGGACATGCGCAGGGCGCGCCACTGGGCCCGATCGAACTCCACGTAGGGGCTCGGTTCGCTCAGCCGCGCCATGGGCCTAAGTGTTGCAGTTACCGTGTGGATCATGGAGCCCGACCGGCTGATCCGTGAATACCTCCTGCTGGGCCTGCGGTTCGACCGCATCGAGTCCGGGTACGTCGACTCCTACACCGGCGACCCGCAACTGCGCCGGCAGGTGGCCGATGAGCCCGCCCCCGACCCGTCGGATCTGGCTGATCAGGCCGGGCGCCGCCGCAGCGGCTGGAGGACACCGTCGGTGCCTTCTCCAGCGCGCTGCGCGATATCGTCCGCACCACCTATCCGCTGCCCGACGCCGAGACCGTCGTCTACGAGATCGTCACCGACAAACCATGGTCGGGGTTCAACTACTACGAGGGCGACTACCGCTCCCGGGTGGCGGTCAACGCCGACATCAAACCGCAGATGTCCAACATCCCCGCGCTGATCGCCCACGAGTCCTACCCCGGTCATCACACCGAGCACTGCCGCAAGGAGCAGCGACTGGTCGCCGGCCTGGGACAGGGCGAGCAGACCATCTTTCTGGTGAACACCCCGCAGTGCCTGATGGCCGAGGGGCTGGCGGATCTGGCACTGCATGCGGCCGTCGGCCCCGGGTGGGGCCGCTGGGCGCAGGACATCTACGCCGATCTCGGGCTGCGCTTCGACGGCGACCGGGCCGAGGCGCTGGCCGCGGCCAGGGCGGACCTGGCCGGTGTGCGCCAGGACGCCGCCCTGATGCTGCATGACCAGGGCCGCGACGCCGACGACGTCGCGGACTTCCTGAAGCGCTGGCTGCTGATCGACGACACCCGCGCCCGGCAGGCGCTGCGGTTCCTGTCCTCGCCGCTGTGGCGGGCCTACACCTCGACGTATGTGGAGGGCTACCGGCTGCTGAGGGCCTGGCTGGATGACCGCCCGGACGGGGTGGGGCTGACCGAGCGGTTCGGCCAGTTGCTTGATGAACCACTGATCCCGTCATCGCTGCGGGTTGACTAGGCTCTGCCCATGACCACCGACGCGATCCTGCCCGCTGTGACGGCACCGGGCGCTGACTATGCAGCGACCGCCGGCGAGGCCTACCGGGCCGCGCTGAGCATCATCGAGACCGTCGAGCCCCGCATCGCCGCGGCAACCCGCAAGGAACTCGTCGACCAGCGGGCATCGCTGAAGCTGATCGCCAGCGAGAACTACGCCTCGCCGGCCGTGCTGTTGACCATGAGCACCTGGCTGTCGGACAAGTACGCCGAGGGCACCATCGGCCATCGGTTCTACGCCGGATGCCAGAACGTCGACGAGATCGAGTCGATCGCCGCCGAGCACGCACGCGAGTTGTTCGGCGCGCCCTACGCCTACGTCCAGCCGCACTCCGGCATCGACGCCAACCTGGTGGCGTTCTGGGCCATCCTGGCCACCCGCATCGAAGCGCCCGCCCTGGGCGAACTGGGTGTGCGCAATGTCAACGATCTGTCCGAGGCCGAATGGGAACGGTTGCGCGCCAAGCTCGGCAGCCAGCGGCTGATGGGTATGTCGCTGGACGCCGGCGGCCACCTCACGCACGGCTTCCGCCCCAATATCTCCGGCAAGATGTTCCACCAGCGCAGCTATGGCACCGACCCGAAGACCGGCCTGCTCGACTATGACGCGATCGCCGCCGCGGCGCGCGAATTCAAGCCGCTGATCCTGGTGGCCGGCTACTCGGCTTATCCGCGGCGGGTCAACTTCGCCAAAATGCGCGAGATCGCCGACGAGGTGGGCGCCACCTTCATGGTCGATATGGCGCACTTCTCCGGTCTGGTGGCGGGCAAGGTGTTCACCGGCGACGAGGACCCGGTGCCGCACGCGCACGTCGTCACCACGACCACGCACAAGTCGCTGCGTGGCCCGCGCGGCGGTCTGGTGCTGGCCACCGCGGAGTACTCCGATGCCGTCGACAAGGGTTGCCCGATGGTCCTCGGCGGACCGCTGTCGCATGTGATGGCTGCCAAGGCGGTGGCCTTCGCCGAGGCGCGCCAACCGTCGTTCCGGGCCTACGCCCAGCGGGTGGCCGACAACGCCAAGGCCTTCGCCGACGGGCTGATGCGCCGCGGGGCGCGAGTCGTCACCGACGGCACCGACAACCACCTCGTGCTGCTCGACGTGCAGAGCTTCGGGCTGACCGGCCGGCAGGCCGAGTCCGCCCTGCTGGACTCCGGCATCGTCACCAACCGCAACTCCATTCCGGCCGATCCGAACGGCGCCTGGTACACCAGCGGCATCCGGTTCGGCACCCCGGCGCTGACCACCCGCGGCTTCGGGCCCGCGGAGTTCGACCGGGTGGCCGAGCTGGTGGTGGAGGTGCTGTCCAACACCACGCCCGAGGGCACCTCCAAAGCCAAGTACAGCCTCGTCGACGCGACCGCGGACTGGGTCCGCGCGGCCGGTGCCGAACTGCTCGACGCCAACCCGCTGTACCCCGGTTTAACCCTCTGAAGTGCCGAAACACCCCCCCGAGGGATTTCACGACAACCGTTAACATCGGTTACAGTTACCGCATGGGACAGAAACCTGCCGCCAATGAGTTGACGGCCGAACTCGAGCCGGTCGTCGCCGACAACCTGGCCGTTTTCCTCGAGCATGCCGACGAGTGGTACGCCCATGATTACGTCCCGTTCGACCAGGGCGAGAACTTCGCGTTCCTGGGCGGCCGGGACTGGGATCCCTCCCAGGTCACCCTGCCCGGCGACGTCGTCGACGCCCTCGAAGTGCTGCTGGTGACCAAGGACAACCTTGCCGGCTACCACCGCGAACTCGTCGAGCACTTCATCCTCGAGGGCAAGTGGGGCCGCTGGCTGGGCCGCTGGACCGCCGAGGAGAACCTGCACGCCATCGCGATCCGCGACTACCTGGTGGTCACCCGCAACTTCGACCCGACCGCCAACGAAGAGGTGCGGGTCGCCCACGTCATGCGCGGATATCGCGCCGATCAGTACACCCAGATCGAGACGCTGGTGTTCATGGCGTTCTACGAGCGCGCGCACGCGGTGTTCCTGCGAAACCTCGAGGCCCGCCTGAATGATTCGAAGGTCGACGAGCCCGCGCTGAAGAACCTGATCAGCCGCATGGCCCGTGACGAGGAACGCCACGAGCAGTTCTTCGCAAAACTGGTGGCCTACTGCGTCAAACACCACAACGACCAGACCATCGGCGCGATCTCCCGTCGCGCGTTCGACTTCGACGTGGTCGGCGGTGACATCCTGGAGTACCGCGAGAACAAGCTGCGCACCGTCGCCGAGGCCGGCATCTTCGACCAGGAAATGGCGCGGCGGGTGGTCTCCGACCGCATCAATGACTGGGGAGTGGCCGACAGTCCGATGCTCGTCAAGTACGTGCTCGGCTAAGGGCTGCGCAACCCGGCGCGCCTTCCCGGCAAGCCGTCGCGCGCGGGTAGCGTCGGCTCCGATGGCTCAGCGAGCTTCAGGAGCGCCAGTGACCGAAACGCACGCGCCCACGCGGACGTATGTGCTCGACACCTCCGTACTTCTCTCCGATCCGTGGGCGTGTACCCGGTTCGCCGAGCATGAAGTCGTCGTCCCCCTGGTGGTGATCAGCGAGCTCGAAGCCAAGCGCCACCACCACGAGCTCGGCTGGTTCGCCCGCCAGGCGTTGCGGCTCTTCGACGACCTCCGGCTCGAGCACGGCCGGCTGGATCAGCCGATTCCCGTCGGCAACCAAGGCGGCACGCTGCACGTCGAGCTCAACCACAGCGATCCGATGGTGCTCCCGGCGGGATTTCGCACCGACACCAACGACGCCCGCATCCTGACCTGCGCCGCCAACCTCGCCGCCGAGGGCAAGCGGGTCACGCTGGTGAGCAAGGACATCCCGCTGCGCGTCAAAGCCGGCGCGGTCGGCCTGCCCGCCGACGAATATCACGCGCAGGACGTCATCGCCTCGGGCTGGACCGGGATGGCCGAGTTGGAAGTGACCGCCGACGAAATCGACACGCTGTTCACCGACGGTGAGATCGACCTCGCCGACGCCCGGAATCTGCCGTGCCACACCGGGATCCGGCTACTCGGCGGCACCTCGCACGCGCTGGGCCGGGTCAACGCCGACAAGCGGGTGCAACTGGTCCGGGGCGACCGCGAGGTGTTCGGACTGCGCGGCCGCTCCGCCGAACAGCGCGTCGCACTTGATCTACTGCTCGACGAATCCGTCGGCATCGTCTCCCTTGGCGGCAAAGCCGGCACCGGCAAGTCCGCGCTGGCCCTGTGCGCCGGATTGGAGGCGGTGCTGGAACGGCGCAGCCAGCGCAAGGTTGTGGTGTTCCGCCCGCTGTACGCCGTCGGCGGGCAGGAACTCGGTTACCTGCCGGGCAGCGAGAGCGAGAAGATGGGCCCGTGGGCCCAGGCCGTCTTCGACACCCTCGAAGGCCTCGCCAGCCCGGCGGTACTCGAGGAGGTGCTCTCCCGCGGCATGCTCGAGGTATTGCCGCTCACCCACATCCGAGGCCGTTCGCTGCACGACTCCTTCGTGATCGTCGACGAGGCGCAGTCACTGGAACGCAACGTTCTGCTGACCGTGCTCTCCCGGCTGGGCGCCGGGTCGCGGGTGGTACTCACCCATGACATCGCCCAACGCGACAACCTGCGCGTCGGCCGCCACGACGGCGTGGCCGCCGTCATCGAGAAGCTCAAGGGCCATCCGCTGTTCGCACATGTCACGCTGATGCGCAGCGAGCGTTCCCCGATCGCCGCCCTGGTGACCGAGATGCTCGAGGAGATCAGCCCCGGCGCGTTGCCGTAGTCTGCGGTGCCGCAGGCTTAATCGCACGATCGCCCCCAGGAGGCGCCCGCATGTCCGACGCCGAAGACGCCGGCCAACACGATGCCTCCGGGGTCTCCCCTCTGCATGACGCCCATGCCGCATTGGGTGCCTCGTTCACCGACTTCGCCGGCTGGCAGATGCCCCTGAAGTACTCCAGTGAGCTTGCCGAGCACCACGCGGTGCGGAACTCCGTCGGTCTGTTCGACCTCTCGCACATGGGCGAGATCGACGTCAGCGGTCCGGACGCGGCCGCCCTTCTGGACTACGCGCTCGTCGGGGAGCTGTCCAAAGTCGCAGTGGGCAAGGCGAAGTACTCGCTGCTGTGCAACCTCGAAGGTGGTGTCATCGACGACCTGGTCGTCTACCGACTCGGTGCCGATCACTTTCTGGTGGTCGCCAACGCCGCCAACTACCGGGTGGTCCACCAGGAGATCAGCGGCCGCGCGGCGGAGTTTGACGTGACGGTCGCCGATCATTCCGCGCATACCGGGCTGATCGCGGTCCAGGGACCCAAGGCACAGGATGTGGTCAGCTCGCTGGTGCCGCTCGAGCAGATCCAACTGGTGGCCGACCTCAAGTACTACGCGAGCGCACCCGCCATGGTGGCGGGCATCGAGGTGCTGCTGGCCCGCACCGGCTACACCGGCGAGGACGGATTCGAACTGTATGTGGCGAACGAGCAGGCCCGTGCGCTGTGGGACGCACTGCTCGGCGCCACCACCGAACACGGCGGCAGCGCCGCCGGCCTTGCCTGCCGAGACACCCTCCGGTTGGAGGCGGGGATGACGCTCTATGGGCACGAACTGACCACCGACATCAACCCGTACGAAGCCGGCCTGGGCAAACTGGTCCGGCTCAACAAAGAGTTCGTCGGCCGCGAGGCACTCGATTCGTTATCGCACGGCACCGTGAATCGGATTCTGGTCGGCCTGCGCGGGGAGGGACGCCGGGCGGCTCGCGCTGACTACCCGGTGTGTGACGCGGCCGGGGAGGTGGTGGTCGGGACCGTCACCTCGGGGGCGCTCTCGCCGACTCTCGGGTACCCGATCGCGCTGGCATACGTCGAGTCGTCGCTGGCCGCACCGGGTACCGAACTGACCGTCGACGTGCGTGGCCGCAAGGAGCCGTTCGTCGTCACCCCGTTGCCGTTCTACCAGCGCGCATAGTCGGCCGGGTAAGCTGCGTGCCCGTGCGTGGTCGGGGCGTGGTCAGCGTGTGCGCCGCCGTTGTTCTCCTGCTCGCCGGGTGCGGTACCGCCGCCCGGTCCACCGCCGCACCGGTCGACTGCGCGGTCGAGAAGTGTGTGGCATTCACCTTCGATGACGGACCGGGGCCCTTCACCGATCGGCTCATCGACGTGCTGGGTGATGCCCGCGCCACGGCGACGTTCTTCCTCATCGGCAACAAGGTGGCCGCCGACCCGGACGAGGCCAGACGCCTCGCGCAGGCCGGCATGGAGATCGGCAACCACACCTGGGAACACCCCAACATGACCACGATCCCCGCCGCGGACGTCCCGGCGCAGCTGAGCAGGGCGCAGCAGGCGATCACCGACGCCACCGGACAGACGCCCACACTGTGGCGGCCCCCGGGTGGGCTCACCGATGACGCGGTCAACACGGTCGCGGCCAAGCAGGGCCTCGCCGGAATCCTCTGGGATGTAATCCCATTCGACTGGATCAACGATGCCGACACCGCCGCCACCCGCTACATGCTGATGACCCAGATCAAGCCCGGCTCGGTGGTGCTGTTTCACGACACCTATTCCTCCACGGTGGATTTGGTGTTCCAGTTCCTCCCGGTGCTCAAAGCCAACGGCTACCACCTGGTGACGGTCAGCCAACTACTCGGACCGCGCGTGCCCGGCAGCGTCTACGGCGGCCGGGAGAACGGGCCGCCGGTCAATCTTCTGCGCGACATCCCCGCCGCCGACATCCCCGCACTGCCGCCGACACCGTCGCCGCCGCCGATGCCCAACTTCCCGATCACCGACATCCCGGGCGCCAATTCCGGTGGTCCCACCAATGGCAGCTGACGTCGAGTAGCCGCAGCCGTGGAGAGAACAACCCCGCTTGTCCTCGCCGTCCTCGTGCTCGGCTACGCGCTGGTCTCCGAGCAGGTCAACCGGCGCTTCGTCGCCCCAGCACTGGTGTTCGTCCTGCTCGGGATGGCGCTGGGCCCGTTCGGTCTGCATCTGCTCGAGGCCGGGCCCGGCACCGAGGGGTACACGGTGCTCGCGCAGTTGGCGCTGACGGTCATCCTGTTCAATCAGGCCGCCAAACTCCGGTTCGACCGCATCCGGCTGCACGGGCCGGTGACGCTGCGGCTGTTGGTGGTCGGGATCCCGTTGTTCGTCAGCCTGGCCGCGCTGACGGCCGTTGTGCTGCTGCCGGTGCTGCCATGGTGGGAAGCGGTGTGTCTGGCCGCGATCGTCGCGCCGACCGAAGCCGCGCTCATCGACGCGCTGCTGGAAGACCGCCGCATCCCCGAACGGGTGCGCCACTCGCTGTCGGTGGAGAGCGGGTTCTATGACGGTTTCGCGCTGGCGATCCTGCTGATCGCGCTCGGCCTGGCATCCGAGCGCACCGATCCCACCGCCGATCACTGGGCGCGGTTCATCTTCAGCACCGAGATCCTGTCTCTGCTGGCCGGCGCCGGGATCGGTCTGCTCGGCGGTCTGGTGGTGCGATGGTCCCGACAGCGCGAGTGGATGAGCGACACCTGGGCACAGCTGGCCGCCCTGGCGCTGGCATTCATCTGCTTTCAGGCCGGCGAGCACATCGAAGCCAGTGGTTTCGTGGCCGCCTTCACCGGCGGGCTGGCGTTCTCGTTCATCACCCGGCGCAGGGGCGCCGACGGCGTTCCGACCGCCGTGCCGGACGCCACCGCGCAACTACTCGAACTGTTGGTGTTCGCCATGTTCGGCGCGTTCGCGGTGATCGACGGCTGGCGCCATGCCGACTGGCGGGTAGTGGTCTTCGCCGTCCTGGCGCTGTTCGTGGTGCGCATCATCGCGGTGCTGGTATCACTGGTGCGCACCGATCTGCCGATGTCGGATCGGGTGTTCATCGGGTGGTTCGGGCCGCGTGGCATCGGCACCGTGGTGCTCGGTCTGCTGGTGATCGACCGTGGAGAGATCCAGCACGCCGATCTGATCGGCACGGTTGTGGTGGTGACGGTGACGCTGAGCCTGGTCCTGCACAGCCTGACCGCGGCGCCGGGCATCCGCCGGTTGGCTGCGAGGAAAGCCGCCTAAATCTCGTCGCGGACCTTCGCCATGGCGAGCACGTCGAGGCGCTTATCGAGCTCCGCCTCGGAGAGTTTCTCGCCGATCAGGCCGCGATCGATCACCGTCTGCCGAATCGTCTTGTGGCCTTTGAGTGCTTCCTTGGCCACCGCGGCGGCCTCCTCGTATCCGATCGCTGAGTTCAGCGGTGTGACGATCGAGGGCGACGACTCCGCCAGTCGGCGCAGTCGGTCCTCGTCGGCCACGAGGCCGTCGATGCAGCGCTGGGCGAACAGCCGGGACACGTTGGCCAACAGGGTGAACGACTCCAGCAGGTTGCGCGCCATCATCGGGATGTACACGTTGAGCTCGAACGCGCCGGACAGACCGCCGACGGTGATCGCCGCATCATTACCGATCACCTGCGCGGCCACCTGGGTGACTGCTTCGGGGATCACCGGGTTGACCTTCCCGGGCATGATCGAGCTGCCCGGTTGCAGATCGGGCAGGTGCAGTTCGGCCAATCCGGTGAGCGGGCCCGAGCCCATCCAGCGGATGTCGTTGGCGATCTTGGTCAGCGACGCGGCGATGGTTTTGAGCGCACCGGAGGCCTCAACCAGGCCGTCGCGTGCGGCCTGAGCCTCGAAAGAGTTTTTGGCGGTGCGCAATTCGGCCAGCCCCGTCTGGGTCACAAGCACGTCGACGACCTTGGCGCCGAACCCGTCGGGCGCGTTGAGACCGGTGCCGACCGCGGTGCCGCCGATCGCGAGTTCGCCCAGCCGAGGCAGCGTGGCCCTGACCCGTTCGATGCCGGCCTCGATCTGACGGGCATACCCGCCGAACTCCTGGCCCAGGGTCACCGGGACGGCGTCCATCAGGTGGGTCCGGCCGCTCTTGACCACTGTGCGCCACTGAACGGACTTGGCGACCAGAGCGGCGTGCAGTACCTCCAGTGCCGGGATCAGCTGGCGTACAGCGGCTTCGGTGGCAGCGATGTGCGTGGCGGTGGGGAAGGTGTCATTGGACGACTGGGACATGTTGACGTCGTCATTGGGATGCACCGTCACGCCGTTACGCTCACAGATCGACGCGATCACCTCGTTGGCGTTCATGTTGGAACTGGTGCCCGAGCCGGTCTGGAAGACGTCGATGGGGAACTGGTCGTCGTGCAGACCGTCGGCTATTTCACCGGCCGCGGCGATGATCGCGTCGGCCTTCTCTGCGGGCAGCAGCTTGAGGTCCTTGTTCACCTGCGCACATGCCGCCTTGAGCAGGGCCATGGCCCGGATCTGGTTTCGGTCCAGGCCGCGGAACGAGATCGGGAAGTTCTCCACGGCCCGCTGCGTCTGCGCCCGCCACAGGGCGGTGGCCGGCACCCGGACCTCGCCCATGGTGTCGTGCTCGATCCGGTACTCGACGTCGCCGGAAGCAGGAGGGGTCATGTACAGCCTTTCTCAGGGGAGGGGATAGGCGGCGGTGTTGTCCCCGGTGAAATCCACCGCGGAGTACTCGTTGAGTTTGGACAGGCGGTGATACGCCTCGATGATCCGCACGGTGCCGGACTTCGCCCGCATGACGATGGACTGCGTGGTGGCACCGCCGCCGGAGTACCGGACGCCTTTGAGCAGGTCCCCGTCAGTGACGCCGGTGGCGCTGAAGAAGACGTTCTCCCCGGACACCAGGTCTTCGGTGCTGAGCACCAGGTGAAGGTCGTGGCCGCGGTCGATGGCCTTCTGGCGTTCCTCATCGTCCTTGGGGGCCAGTTGTGCCTGGATCGCCCCGCCCATGCAGCGGATCGCCGCGGCGGTGATGATGCCCTCCGGTGTGCCGCCGATTCCGGCCAGCAGGTCGGTGCCGGAATCAGGCCGGCACGCCGCGATCGCGCCCGCCACGTCACCGTCGGTGATGAGCCGGATCCGGGCTCCGGCGGCGCGGACATCAGCGATGAGCTGTTCGTGGCGCGGCCGGTCCAGGATGCACACCGTCAGGTCGGCCACCGAAGAGTTCTTCGCCTTCGCGACGCGGCGGATGTTCTCACCGATCGGCGCGGTGATGTCGATCGCGTCGACGGCGTCGGGACCCACGGCGATCTTGTTCATATAGAACACCGCCGAGGGGTCGAACATCGCGCCGCGCTCGGCCACCGCGAGCACCGAGATGGCGTTCGGCATGCCCTTGGCCATCAGGGTGGTGCCGTCGATCGGGTCGACGGCGAAGTCGCATTCCGGGCCGTCTCCGTTGCCGACCTCTTCACCGTTGTAGAGCATCGGGGCGTTGTCCTTCTCGCCCTCGCCGATCACCACCACCCCGCGCATCGACACCGAGTTGACGAGCTGGCGCATGGCGTCGACTGCCGCGCCGTCGCCGCCCTCCTTGTCGCCGCGGCCCACCCACCGTCCGGCGGCCATCGCTCCCGCCTCGGTGACCCGGACGAGTTCGAGGGCGAGGTTGCGATCGGGGGCTTCGCCCCGGCGGATGTCCGGCATCCGGTGATTGTCCCAGAACCGGATCATCGCGCCAGACCTGGGATACTGACTCTTGTGAGCACCCCCGAGCC
>JAIOQK010000061.1 GCA_021413425.1 Mycobacterium sp. | reverse complement strand
AACAACGCCGGCGCAGGAACGCACGGTGACGTCGCAGACACCGATCCGGCACGCCTGGAACGCGAAGTCGAACTGAACTGCCGCACGCTGGTCGGCACGACGGCCCGCTACCTGCCCCAGATGCGCGCCAGGGGAGCCGGGACCATCGTCAACGTGGCGTCCACATCGGCGTTCCTGTCGCTGCCGAAGATGGCGGTGTACGGCGCCTCGAAGGCCTTCGTGTTGTCGTTCACCGAAGCGCTGTGGAAAGAGGAGCGCAAACACGGTGTCCGGGTACTCGCGGTGTGTCCGGGAATGACGGATACCGGGTTCTTCGAGGCGGCGGGGGAGGCTGCGGTCAGCGCCGCGAAGAAGTCGGACACGTTGCGAATGACCCGCACGCCCAAGCAGGTCGTCGACAACACGATGCGCGCGTTGTCCGGTGGCAAACCCAGCTTCGTTGATGGTGCTGTCAATGCAGTCGTCTGGCGCGGGCTTACCCGGTTCGTGCCGACGCGGCTGATGCTCGCGGTGTCGGGATATCTGGTGGAAGGCTGAATCTCGCCAGCCCCATCGCTAGCTCTCCCGGTCCCCGGAGAGAGCTTCGGTCAGATGCCCGGCCAGTGTGCGTGCGGTGTTGAAGGTGACGATGGTCTTGGCCGTCACACGCACACCGGTCTGATTTTCGATGTGGGTACGCAGCTCCAGGTTGCCCAGCGAGTCCAGTCCGTGTTCGGCGAACGGGCGATCGGGGTCGATCGCCCGACGCAGGATGAGGCCCACCTGATCGGTGACGAGTCTACGCAACCGGTCGGCCCACTCCTGTGGTGCCAGCTCGTGGAGCTCGGCGAGGATCGCGGCGGTGCCTGCCTCGTCACCGGTCCCGGCCGAGCGGAAATCCTCAGCGACGGGGCTTCGCGCCGCCAGCGCCGTCAGCCAGGGAGCGCCGGATAGCGGCAGGTAGGCCGAGTAACCGCGGTCATAGCGCAGCAGTGCGCGGAACGCATGCGCACCCTCCTGGGGGGTGATCATCGCGGTGTCGCCACGGTGCGCGAGGCCGGCGCCACGACCGATCTGATCCCATGCGCCCCAGGCGATCGCGTTGGCGGGCAGCCCCTGGGCGCGCCGCCACGAGGTGAACGCGTCCAGCCAACTGTTGGCTGCGGCATAGGCACCCTGGCCGGGCGAACCGAACAGGGCCGCGACAGAGGAGAAGCTGCAGAACCAGTCCAGCGGCTGCCCGACCGAAGCATTATGCAGATGACAGGCGCCGTGCACCTTCGGCGCCCAGTCGCGGTCGATCAGGTCGTCGGTGATATTGCTCAGTGTCGCGTCGTCGACGACGGCAGCGGCGTGGAGCACACCCCGTAGCGGCAGGCCGGTGGCGGTGGCGGCAGACACCAGCCGAGCCGCGGTCCCCTGCTCGGCGATGTTGCCGCACTCGACAACGACATCGGCACCGTTGGCGCGTAACCGGTCAATTGTTTTCTGCGACTGTGGGTTCGGCTCGGAACGGGAGGTCAGAATGATCCGGCCGCAACCGGCCGAGGCCATTGCAGCTGCCAAGAATAACCCTAGTCCGCCCACTCCGCCGGTCACGATGTAGGAGCCGTCCTTGCGGAACACTGCTGCCTGAGTCGGCGGTACGACCACATCGGTCTGCACCTCCCGGGGAATCGTCAGGATCAACTTGCCGGTGTGCTGCGCGGCACTCATCTCACGGATAGCCGTCGCAGCTTCGTTCAGCGGCCTCACGGAGTGCTCGGGCGCGGGCAATGTGCCGTCGGCCACCAGGCCAAAGATCGTTCGCAGTAGGTCGCCGATCTTGTTCGGCACTTGGGCGCTCATCAACAACAGATCTACGTAGAAGAACGTGAGATTCTTGCGGAACGGATAGAGATCAACGCGGGTGTGCTCGTAGACGTCGCGTTTGCCGATCTCAACGAACCGGCCATCGAAGGCCAGCAGCTCGAGCCCAGCCCACTGCGCCGCACCGGTCAGCGAGTTGAGCACGATGTCGACACCGTAACCGTCGGTATCGCGGCGGATCGCTTGAGCGAAGTCCGTAGTTCGCGAGTCGTATACGTGCTCAATACCCATCGTGCGCAGAAGCTCACGCCGATCGTGGCTGCCGGCGGTGGCGAAGATCTCCGCTCCCGCATTGCGTGCGATGGCGATTGCCGCCTGGCCGACGCCACCGGTCGCGGAATGAATCAGCACGCGGTCACCGGCTTTGATCCGTGCCAGGTCGTGCAGGCTGTACCAGGCGGTGGCATATGCGGTGGCCACCGCAGCGGCCGCCACGGTGGTCAGGGACTCCGGCAGTGGCGCCGCCAGTCGCGCATCGCAGGTGACGAACGTGCTCCAGCCTGTCGCGTCGGCGATGACGCCGACCCTGTCACCGACCTTGAGATCGGTGACGTCGGGTCCCGTCGCGGTCACCACCCCTGCGAAGTCCACGCCCAGTCCTGGGCGCGACCCGTCAGCGGCGAAGTACTTTCCAAACGCTTGCAGCACGTCGGCGAAGTTGACGCTGGAGGCTTCGACAGCGACTTCGATCTGACCGGCCTGCGGCGGCTGGCGCTCGGCAGTGACGAACTCGAAGGTGTCCAGATCGCCCGGCGTGCGGATACTCAACCGCATGCCGTCGCGTCCGGGATCGACGGAGGTGGTGCGCCGTTCATCGGGCTGCAGCGGGCTTCTGCGCAGCCGGGCGGTGTACCAGGAACCATTCCGCCATGCTGTGGAGTCCTCAGCAGATCCGCTGAGCAACTCCGCGGCGACCGCTGTGCCGTCGGTGTGGGCGTCGATATCGATCTGGGTGGGTTGGAGTGGGGGTTGTTCGGCGCCGATGACGCGCAGCAGGCCGGTAACCCCGCCCTGGTCGAGATTGACGGCGTCGCCCGGCGTGACGTCGAGCGCGCCGCGGGTGATCACATAGAGGCGCGGCGGCCCGCCGTCGGCATTCGGCAGTTCGCGTGCGATGCCGACCAGCGAGGCGACGAGGTCGCGGCCGGAATCCGACGACGCGACCGGGTCGGGGGCGGAATCAGACGACGCGACCGGCGCGATCACGACCACACCCCTTGGTGCCGCCGATGCCACCCCGGCGTCGGAGAAGGCGGCGGAGAACTCGCCGGCCGTCGTCCATCGGCAATCTGCGCCGCGGGCGGCCATCGCATCGCGGAGTTGTGCGGTTAACCCGTCGTGATCATCTGCGGCGACCAGCAGCCAGGTACCCCCATCGGTGCCGTCCGGGACTGCTGGGGGCGGCTGCCGATTCCATTCGACGGTGAGCAGACGTTCGGCGAGGACGCGGTCGCGCTCGCTGCTCTTGGTCTCCCGGGTGCCCATCTTCAGGCCCGCGACGTGCATCACCAACTCACCGTTGGCATCCATGATGTCAAGATCGGCTTCGATTGCGCCTGCGTCCGCCGCGATCACCCGGATCAGGCAGTACCGTGCGTCGCGGCCGGGGCCGACGCGGCGCAACCTGGTCGCACTGAGTGGAAGCAGCAGTGCGCCCTCGGACTGGCCGGCGGTACCGACGGCGGCGGCAACCGCTTGGAAACAGGCGTCCAGCAGCGCCGGATGAATGCCGTACCCCGACTGCTGGGATCGGATGTCGCTGGGCAACGCCACTTCGGCGAGCAGAGTTGACACCTCGTCACCGTCGGCGGTGTGCACGGCCTGAAGTCCGGTGAAGGCAGGGCCGAACTGGATCCGCCGGGTGGCGAACCATCCCCGCAACTCATCACCGGAAATCCGGTTGGGGTGTGCCGACAGCAGTTCGTCTATGTCCTGACGCGAACTGCGGACCTCGTCGTCGGCTGCGGCCAGGGTCGCGACCGCATGGCGGATGCGTTCGCCGTCGAGTTCGGTCTGGGCGGCGAACTCCGCCGCACCGGTGGTCCCGACCGCGGCGGTGGCGATGACTGCGGTGCGCTCATCGAGCAACATCAGCTGTTCGAACTGGATGTCGCGCACCTCGTGGGCGTCGCCGAACACCAATTCTGCTGCTGCCAAAGCCATTTCGCAGTAAGCAGCACCCGGATAGGCCGTGACGTTGTTGACCCTGTGATCGGAAAGCCACGGCAACTTTGCGGTGCCGACGTCGCTCTGCCAGGCGTGCCGTTCGGGCTCCTCGGGCAGCCGGACGTGCTCACCCAGCAGGGGGTGCACCGACGCGGTGGACCCACCGCGTGACGGGTGGTCCCCGAGCGCCCGCTCCAAAAGGAAGCGGCGATGGGTCCAGGCCGGCAGCGGCACGTCCACCAGGCGTCCGCCCGGATGCAGAACGGAGAAATCGACCGCGGCACCGACGCCGTACAGATCGGCGAGGAACCCCCGCAGGCCATAAGGCTGTGGCTGGTCACGGCGCATGGCGGCGACGGCGTGGATCGAGACACCGGCCGCGTTCGCAGTCTGCTCGACGGCTCGCATCAGCAGGGGATGCGGCGCCGGCTCGGCGAAAACGCGCATGCCGTCCTCAAGCGCGGCCTGTACCGCCGTCGCGAATCGCACCGGCTGCCGGAGGTTGTCGACCCAGTACCCGGCGTCGAAGGAGGGCCGGGTGCGCGGGTTCTCCAAGGTTGCCGAGTAGTAGGGCACCGTCGGCTCCATCGGTGCCAGTTCCGCGAGTGCGTCGGCGAGGTCGGCGAGGATGGCGTCGACCTGTGGGGAATGAGACGCGACGTCCACCGCGACCTCCCGTGCCATCACATCGCGGGCTTCCCAGGCGGCTACCAGCTCCCGGACCGTATCGGTCGCCCCACCGATGACCGTGGACTCCGGGGAGGCGAACACCGACACGACGACATCACTGATATCCCGTGCAGTGAGTTCGTCGCGGACCTGCTGGGCGGGTAATTCGACCGAGGCCATCGCACCGCCGCCGGACAGACGGCACATGAGCCGCGAACGCCTACAGATCACCCGAACCCCGTCTTCGAGCGACAGCGCGCCGGCAACCACGGCGGCTGCGGCCTCGCCCATCGAATGCCCGATGACCGCGCCCGGGCTCACGCCGTAGGAACCCATCGCGGCGGCGAGTGCGACCTGCATCGCGAAGATCGTCGGCTGCACCCGGTCGATCCCGGTCACAGTCTCGGGTGCCGACATCGCCTCGGTGACCGAGAACCCGGATTCGGCGGCGATCAGCGGCTCGAGTTGAGCCACCCGTGCGGCGAAAGCGGGTTCGGCAGCCAGTAAATCCGCACCCATGGCGGCCCACTGGGATCCCTGACCGGAGAACACCCATACCGGTCCGCGATCGTCCTGTCCGACCGCCGACGGATACGGAACCTCGTTGCCGGCGATCCCGCGCAGCCCGTCGGCCAACTCCGACAAGGTGGTCGCGAGCACGCCCGCGCGCACCGACCGGTGTCCACGCCGACGCGCCAGTGTGTACGCCAGGTCCCCTGCCGTCAGCCCTTCCGCATGCTGCTCGACCCAGTCGGCGAGCCGCAGTGCGGTCCGTCGCAACTGCTCGTCGGAGGTGGCCGACACGGGGAACAGCAGTGGCCCGTCTGCAATGGCGGCGGGCTCCTCGGCTGTTGCCGGTGCCTGCTCGAGCACGGCGTGCACGTTCGTTCCGGACATCCCGAACGACGACACCGCAGCGCGGCGCGGCTGGTCGCCGCCGGTCGGCCAGGGTGTGATCTCTTTCGGAACCATCAGGCCGGTCTCAATCTCACCGAGTTCGTCGGGCAAACGGGTGAAATGCGCCATCGCGGGCACCAGTCCGGCCTGCAGTCCCAGGATCGCCTTGACGAGTCCGACCGCGCCTGCGGCGGACTCGGTGTGGCCGAGATTGCTTTTCGCAGAACCGATCAGGCACCGGTTTCCGCCCATGCCGTAGACCTTCGCCAGGCCACCGAACTCCAGCGGGTCACCGACCGGTGTGCCGGTGCCGTGGGCCTCAACCATGCCGACGGTGGCCGGGTCCACCTCTGCCACAGCCAGGGCGGCGCGGTAGACGTCGGCCTGGGCGTCCATCGACGGTGTGGTGATCGTCGCCGACCGGCCGTCCTGGTTGGCGGCGGTTCCGCGGATCACGGCAAGGATCCGGTCGCCGTCGCGCAGCGCATCCGGTAACCGTTTCAGCAGCACCACTGCGCAGCCATCGGATCGCACGAAGCCGTCGGCGGCGACGTCGAAGGCGTGGCAACGGCCGGTCGGGGACAACATGCCCTGGGCCGACGCCGACGCGCTGACGGCCGGTTCGAGAATCACCTGGCAGCCACCGGCCAGGGCGTAATCGCTCTCGCCCTCGTGCAGGCTCCGGCAGGCCAGGTGCACCGCCAGCAGACCCGACGAACATGAGCTGTCGATCGTGAGCGCGGGGCCACGCAGACCCAGCGCGTAGGCGATGCGGCCGGACGCCATGGAGTACGGGGTGCAGGTATATCCGTACGGGCCCTCCATGGCGCCCGCCTCACTGGTCACCAGCGTGTAGTCGTCATGACACAGTCCGGCGAAAACTCCTGTCAACGACTCCGCCAGGGATGACGGTGCCATTCCGGCGTGCTCCACCGCTTCCCAGGCTGTCTCCATCATCAGCCGGTGCTGCGGGTCGATCGCCGCCGCCTCCCGGTCCCCGATGCCGAAGAACTCCGCGTCGAAACCCGCGACGTCGTCGATGAATCCGCCCCACCGGGACACCGAACGGCCGGGTACGCCCGGTTGGGGGTCGTAGTGCTCGTCGAGGTTCCAGCGGTCCGCGGGGATTTCGGTGATCAGGTCGTCGCCGCGCAGCAGCGCATCCCACAGCATTTCCGGGGAGTCGATCCCACCGGGCAGCCGACAGGCCATGCCAATCACCGCAATCGGTGTGACCTTGGGTTCAGCCACAAAAGGCCCTTCTCTATTTCCGATGTCGCCCGGTCGCGCGCCGCGACGACATGGGCGGCTCCAGCCGCCGTGGGATTGCGCGCTAAACGCCTCCGCACAAGATCCGCCCAGCTTAGCCGAACCGGGCGGGGCCACGACCGGGCTCGGCTAGGTCGTGGACTGGTCTAATGGCAGCAGGGACGGCACCATCTCGTGCCCCTGGCGAAAGGCGGACCATGGGCTCGGACGAGCACGCTGCGCCGGACCGGCCCGAGGGTGTTCCCGCGGTCATCGGACCCAGGGTTGCGCCCGGCGGCCGGGGTGAACTCGGCCTGTTCGGCTGGCTGTTCTGCAGGCTCTCAGCCCGGGTGTGGGGCGTGCCTGAGGTGCATCTGTTCACGGTGCTGGCCCAGCACAAGCGGTTGTTCTGGCCGTGGCTGCCGTTCAGCGGCATCCTGCTGCGGCGCGGGCGGTTACCCGAGACAGACACCGAGCTGGCGATTCTGCGCGTCGGCCATCTACGTGCCAGTTCCTACGAACTGCAGCAGCACCGCCGGATTGCGCTGCGGCGGGGGGTCAGCGCCGCCGAACAGGCCGCGATCTTCGCCGGGCCGGGGGCCGACGGCCTCTCATCCCGGCAGCAGGTGTTGCTCACGGCAGTCGATGAGTTGATCAGCGCCCGGATGATCTCCGATCCAACCTGGCGGCAGCTGAGCGAGTTCCTGGACCGGCGTCAGTTGATCGAATTCGTCACCCTGGTGGGCCAATATGATGCGCTCGCGTTGACACTGAACACTCTGCGCGTGCCGATGGATTACCCCGACTAGGCTCCGACAGGCCGCCGGCGATCGGCAATGGAGCGCCGGCCCTACGCCAGGAGTTGAACGTGAGCGACGCAAAGATCAGGCAGGCAGTCGGCGAAGCAGGCGCGGCCATGGGGGAGGCCGTCGGCATCTTCATGCTGCACCCGGAGACCTTCGCCGGGAGCATGGCCGCCGGATACCAGAACCCGTTCGCCGGCTACGTCGCCGGTCGCGGCGGCGTCCTGGGTGAGGCCACCGGGACGACGGTGGCGGCGGTCTTCTCGATCTTCGAACCGGGCTTCGTCCGGACGATGTGGGACGAGGGCGTCGCGGTGCGGGGCGCGGCCGGCGCCGCGCAGGTGTACTGGGACCAGGTGGCGGCGTTCGGCCGTAAGTACCTCGCCGGATCCCAGGGGCCC
>JAIOQK010000095.1 GCA_021413425.1 Mycobacterium sp. | reverse complement strand
GTACGACGTGTCGAGTCCTGATCTGCCGACGGTCAAATAACGCGAAATTCACCGGCGACACGCGGGCGCGCCTCCCACATCCGTCGCGCAGCAGTCCTACCGTTCTGTTTGCGCGGCACAACTTGACATAACTCTAAGCCTGAGGTTGAGGTTGAGGGTTTATCAGGAGGGTCGCACCGGCCCCAGATTTTTCGTAGATGTCCCAGCACGGAGGAAGACCATCGCGATGACCCCACCGCATAACTATCTCGCCGTCATCAAGGTCGTTGGCATCGGCGGTGGCGGCGTTAATGCCGTCAACCGGATGATTGAACAGGGGCTCAAGGGCGTCGAGTTCATCGCCATCAACACCGACGCCCAGGCGCTGCTGATGAGCGACGCCGACGTCAAACTCGACGTGGGCCGCGACTCCACCCGCGGCCTCGGCGCCGGCGCGGATCCCGATGTGGGCCGCAAGGCCGCCGAGGACGCCAAGGACGAGATCGAGGAGCTGCTGCGCGGCGCCGACATGGTGTTCGTCACCGCCGGCGAGGGTGGCGGCACCGGCACCGGCGGGGCGCCGGTGGTGGCCAATATCGCCCGCAAGCTCGGTGCCCTGACCGTCGGTGTGGTGACCCGGCCGTTCTCCTTCGAGGGCAAGCGCCGGTCCAACCAGGCCGAGACCGGTATCGCCGCGCTGCGGGAGAGCTGCGACACCCTGATCGTCATCCCCAACGACCGGCTGCTGCAGATGGGTGATGCCGGTGTCTCGCTGATGGACGCCTTCCGCAGCGCCGACGAGGTTCTGCTCAACGGTGTGCAGGGCATCACCGATCTGATCACCACGCCCGGTCTGATCAACGTCGACTTCGCCGACGTCAAGGGCATCATGAGCGGGGCGGGCACCGCCCTGATGGGTATCGGCTCCTCGCGCGGCGAGGGCCGCGCGCTCAAGGCCGCTGAGATCGCCATCAACTCCCCGCTGCTGGAGGCCTCGATGGAGGGCGCCCAGGGTGTGCTGATGTCCATCGCCGGCGGCAGCGATCTCGGCCTGTTCGAGATCAACGAGGCTGCCACCCTGGTCCAGGAGGCCGCCCACGCGGAGGCCAACATCATCTTCGGCACGGTTATCGACGACTCGCTCGGTGACGAGGTCCGGGTCACGGTGATCGCGGCCGGCTTCGACGCCACCAACCCGAGCCGCAAGCCGGTGTTCGGCAGCACCGCCATCGCGGCCGGTACGGCCGGCCAACTCAGCTCCTCGCTGTTCGAGTCCATCGAGACGATGGAACCCGCGGGCGTGCCGGTGCATACCAACGGCTCAGCCGCCTTCGGCGACGATGACGACGACGTCGACGTGCCGCCCTTCATGCGGCACTGATTCCGCGGTGGCCGTTCGTATCCGGCGCATCACCACGACCCGGGCCGGCGGGGTGTCCGCCCCGCCCTATGACTCGTTCAACCTCGGCGACCATGTCGGTGACGATCCCGCGGCGGTGGCGGCCAACCGGGCCCGGCTGGCCGCCACACTAGGCCTGCCCGCCGATCATGTGGTGTGGATGAACCAGGTGCACGGCGACCACGTCGCGCTCGTCGACTCCCCGCGCCCCGGACCCGTCGATGCCACCGATGCGCTGGTGACCGCCACCCCCGGACTGGCGCTGGCGGTGGTCACCGCCGACTGCGTCCCGGTGCTGATGGCCGACGCCGAGGCCGGGGTGGTGGGTGCGGCGCACGCCGGGCGGGTCGGCGCGGCCAGCGGTGTGGTGCTGCGCACGCTGGAGGCCATGCTGAGTCTGGGAGCGCACGCAGAAGACATCTCGGTCGTGCTCGGTCCGGCAGTCAGCGGCACTCACTACGAAGTGCCGCAGGAAATGGCCGACGACGTCGAAGCCAGGCTTCCCGGCAGTCGCACCACCTCCGAGGCGGGTACCCCGGCTCTGGACCTGCGGGCGGGCATCGCCCGGCAACTGATCGAGGCGGGAGTGGACGATATCGGCATCGATCCGCGGTGCACCGTGACTGACGAGAGTCTGTTCAGCCACCGGCGCGGGTCGCCGACCGGCCGGCTGGCGTCACTGGTGTTGATGCAGTGAATGACGCAACCGGCCGGGTCGCGGAGCTGACGGCGTCCCTGGCGGCCATGCGTGCCCGGCTGACCCGCGCCGCCGACGCCGCGGGCCGCCCGGTCGAGGACATCACCCTGCTGCCGGTCACCAAGTTCTTCCCGGCCTCGGATGTCGCCATCCTGTGGCGGCTGGGCTGTCGGGCGTTCGGTGAGTCCCGCGCGCAGGAGGCGGCCGCGAAGATCGGAGAATTCGACCGGCTGGTGTCACCGGATCCGGACACCGGACCGGTGCGCTGGCACATGATCGGACATCTCCAGCGCAACAAGGCCCGCGCCGTGGCGGCATGGGCGCACACCGTGCACTCGGTGGATTCGGCCAAACTGGCGGCGGCGCTGGACGCCGCCGCCGCCGAGGTGATGAACGACGGCGGCCGCACCGAGCCGGTGGACGTATTCGTCCAGATCAGCCTGGACGGGGACACCGCCCGCGGGGGCGTGGACATCGGCGATCCGGCCGGCCTCGACCGGTTGTGCGCCCAGATCGCGCAGGCCGCGGGGCTGCGGTTGGCCGGCCTGATGGCCATCGCACCGCTGGGCGCCGATCCCGACACCGCCTTCGCCGCGCTGGCCGCCGAGCACCGTCGGGTGCTGGGCGATCACCCCGGCGCCACCCAGCTGTCCGCGGGAATGTCCGGCGACCTGGAGGCGGCGGTGCGACACGGATCCACGTGTGTGCGTGTCGGTACGGCGGTTATGGGCCAACGTCCTCTAACGTCACCGTAAATCACTTCAGTCACAGCGCTAACGCAACACCGAAACCATCACAGATCGCCAGAAGGGTCCCGCGGAAATGAGCACTCTGCACAAAGTCAAGGCTTACTTCGGTATGGCGCCGATGGATGACTACGACGACGAGTACTACGAGGACGATCGCGACATCGGCCGTGGCCGGGCACGTGGCTTCGGCCGTGGCGGCGAGCGGTTCGAGGAGGGTTACGACCGCCGCTATGACGACCACGACCCGCGCGACTATGACGACCGCGAGGCCGACTACCCGCCGACCGGCGGCTTCCGCACCGGCTACGACGGCGGTTTCGCCGAGCCGCGATTCCGTCCCCGTGAGTTCGATGCACACGACATGCCGCGCTCGCGCTTCGCGCCACTGCGCGGCTCCACCCGCGGCGCGCTTGCGATGGACCCCCGCCGGATGGCCGAACTCTTCGAAGCGGGCAGCCCGCTGTCGAAGATCACCACCCTGCGCCCCAAGGATTACAGCGAGGCCCGCACCATCGGGGAACGGTTCCGCGATGGACAGCCGGTGATCATGGACCTGGTGACGATGGACAACGCCGACGCCAAACGGCTGGTGGACTTCGCCGCCGGACTGGCCTTCGCCCTGCGGGGGTCATTCGACAAAGTAGCCACCAAGGTGTTCCTGCTCGCCCCGGCGGATGTCGACGTCAGCGCAGAGGAACGCCGCCGCATCGCCGAGGCCGGCTTCTACAGCTACCAGTGAGCCGTCGCCCGTTGGTCTGAGGAGTCGGTAGGCTGAACTGGCCGCGGCTGCTCATCGCTCGGCGCTCGCTCCATTCCGCTGCGAAGTAAGGACCGGCTGTCGGTGTCGCTGCTCTTCCAGATCCTGGGTTTCGCGCTGTTCTTGTTCTGGCTGCTGCTGATCGCGCGGATCGTCGTCGAGTTCATCCGCTCGTTCAGTCGGGACTGGCACCCCCGCGGTGCGACGGTGGTGATCCTGGAAGTCATCATGACCGTGACCGACCCCCCGGTGAAGCTGCTCCGGCGGATCATTCCCCAGCTCACGATCGGTGCGGTCCGGCTGGACTTCTCCATCATGGTGCTGCTTCTGCTGGCCTTCATCGGCATGAACGCCGCGTTCAGCGCCGCCGCCTGAACTCCTGCGAAACCGTGAGATCGGCTCTTAATTTGCCGAGCACGGGTGCAACCGGCGGGTCTGGTGTGACAGGATGGGCGCCAGTTACAGTACGGACCGACGAATCCGGGCGTTCTAGACTCACCCGGGGACTCTTTCTACCGTCCCAGATGGAAGGGGCAGACGATGCCACTCACACCGGCTGACGTGCACAATGTGGCCTTCAGTAAGCCGCCCATCGGCAAACGTGGCTACAACGAGGACGAGGTCGATGCCTTCCTCGACCTGGTAGAGACCGAGCTCGCGCGGCTCATCGAGGAGAACGCCGATCTGCGCCAGCGGGTGAGCGAATTGGACGCCGAGGTGGTTTCCGGCCGCTCAGGAGAAGCCCAGCCGACCCGGGCCGTGCCGGTCTACGAGCCCGAACCCGAGCGGGAGTCGGGCACCCCGGCAGTCGTCGAGGCACCCTCGATCACCGAGGAGCAGGCAGTCAAGGCCGCCCGGGTGCTCAGCCTGGCCCAGGACACCGCCGACCGCCTGGCCGCCTCGGCCAGCGAGGAGGCCCACAGACTGGTCTCCGAGGCACAGGCCAATGCCGAGCAGATCGTGTCGGAGGCCCGCTATGTCGCCGAGACGACGGTCAACGACGCCCGCCAACGCGCCGATGCCATGCTCGCCGATGCGCAGAGCCGCTCGGAGAACCAGCTGCGGCAAGCCCAGGAGAAGGCCGAATTCCTCCAGGGCGATGCCGAGCGTAAGCACTCCGAGCTGATGACCACCATCAATCAGCAGCGCACCGTGCTGGAGGGCCGGCTCGAGCAGCTGCGCACCTTCGAACGCGAATACCGCACCCGGTTGAAGACCTACCTCGAGTCCCAGCTCGAGGAGCTCGGACAGCGCGGCTCGGCCGCGCCCGTCGACTCAGGCGACGCCGGTTACAACTAGCAGGCCCGCGAGCGCGCGACCACAGGAGGCCGGCCGATGCTGATCGTGGCTCTGGCACTGGCCGTGATCGGTCTGGCCGCGCTGGTGACCGCGGTGGTCACCAGCAACGAGATCGTCGCATGGGTGTGTATCGGAGCCAGTGCGCTCGGTGTGATCCTGCTGGTGGTGGACGCGGTCCGCGAGCGGCAGGCCAAGCGGGCCGCGGCGCTGACCGGTGCTGCTGCGGCGGGTGCTGAGGCGACCGAGGTCATCGAGGGCGTTGGCGACACCGAGATCATCGAGACCGTCGATGC
>JAIOQK010000094.1 GCA_021413425.1 Mycobacterium sp. | reverse complement strand
TTCCGTGAGCCGCTGCCGCGAATCGGTCTGGATTCGCTGCCGGAACACGGGGCGTGGCTGCAGCCGTTCCGGCCGCTGTCCTCGCTGCTGACCTCGCGCCTGTAGTTCCGGCGCGCGGGTCGCCAATAGTTCTTCGTTAGGAGTATGCAGTGTTCGCCTGGTGGGGCCGGACGGTCTATCGGTACCGATACATCGTCATCGCAATCATGGTGGCGCTGTGTGTCGGCGGTGGCATCTTCGGCATGAGCCTCGGCAAGCACGTAACCCAGAGCGGCTTCTACGACGAGGGCAGCCAGTCGGTGAAGGCCTCACTGCTCGCCGACGGCGCCTACGGCCGCGACACCTCCGGTCACATCGTGGCGATCTACACCGCCCCCGAGGGTAAGACGGTGGACGACCCGGAGTTCTCGAAGAAGATTCTGGACAACCTCGACGCCGCGCAGAGGGACCACCCCGACGAGATACTGCGTGCGATCGGGTACTTCAAGAGTCCTGAACTACTCGCGAACATGGCCGACGCCGACAAGAAGCATGCCTTCATGTCGATTCAGCTCAAGGGTGACAACGACGACACCATCCTGAACAACTACAAGTTGGTCAAAGACAGCTTCAACATCCCCGGTATCAAGGTCGAGCAAGCCGGCCTGCAACCGCTGGCCAGCGAACTCACCGGCACCATCGGCGAGGATCAGCAGCGCGCCGAGGTGGCGGCCATTCCGCTGGTGGCCATCCTGCTGTTCTTCGTCTTCGGCGGCGTGGTGGCCGCCAGCCTGCCGGCCATCATCGGCGGCCTGTCGATCATGGGCGCCCTGGGCATCATGCGTCTGGTGGCAGAGGTCACCCCGGTGCACTTCTTCGCCCAGCCGGTGGTGACGCTGATCGGCCTCGGTATCGCCATCGACTACGGCTTGTTCATCGTGAGCCGGTTCCGGGAGGAGTTGGCCGAGGGCTACGACACCGAGGCTGCCGTGCGCCGGACCGTGATGACCTCCGGACGCACAGTCGTCTTCTCGGCAGTGATCATCGTCGCCTCCTCGCTGCCGCTGCTGTTGTTCCCGCAGGGCTTCCTGAAGTCGATCACCTACGCGATCATCGCCTCGGTCATGCTGGTGGCGATCCTGTCGATCACCGTCCTGGCGGCCATCCTGGCGATCCTGGGTCCGAACGTCGACGCCCTCGGTGTGAGCACGCTGCTGCGGGTGCCGTTCCTACGGAACTGGAAGCCGACCAACTGGTTGCTGAACTGGCTGGCCGACAAGACCCAGAAGACCAAGACGCGCGAAGAGGTCGAGAGCGGCTTCTGGGGCAAGCTGGTCAACCGGGTGATGAAGCGGCCCATCCTGTTCGCCGCGCCGATCTTGTTGTTCATGATCGCGCTGATCATTCCGCTCGGCCAGCTGTCTCTGGGTGGCATCAGCGAGAAATACCTGCCGCCGAACAACTCCGTCCGGGTCGCCCAGGAGGAGTTCGACAAGCTCTTCCCGGGCTTCCGGACCGAGCCGCTGACCGTGGTGATGAAGAACGACGACGGCAAACCCGTCACCGACGCCCAAGTCGCCGAGGTCCGCAGCAAGGCAATGGCGATCAGCGGTTTCACCGATCCGGACAACAATCCCGATGCGATGTGGAAGGAGCGCTCCTATCTCGACGGAGCCTCCAAGGACCCGTCCGTCCGGGTGATTCAGAACGGCCTGGTGAATCGCACCGACGCAGCCAAGAAGATCGACGAACTGCGATCCATCGCGCCGTCCAAGGGGATTTCGCTCTACGTCGGCGGCACACCGGCGCTGGAGCAGGACAGTATTCACAGCCTCTTCGCCAAGCTGCCCCTGATGGTGCTGCTGCTCATCACCACCACGACGATCCTGATGTTCCTGGCGTTCGGTTCACTGGTGCTGCCGATCAAGGCGGCGCTGATGAGCGCACTCACGCTGGGATCGACGATGGGCGTGCTGACGTGGATGTTCGTCGACGGCCATGGGTCCGGGTTGATGAACTACACCCCGCAGCCGCTGATGGCGCCGATGATCGGTCTGATCATCGCGGTGATCTATGGCTTGTCCACGGACTATGAGGTGTTCCTGGTCTCCCGCATGGTGGAGGCCCGCGACCGCGGCATGTCCACCACCGAAGCGATCCGCATCGGCACCGCCACCACCGGCCGGCTGATCACGGCGGCCGCGCTGGTGCTCGCCGTCGTGGCCGGAGCGTTCGTGTTCTCCGATCTGGTGATGATGAAGTACCTCGCATTCGGTCTGCTGATCGCGCTGCTGCTCGACGCCACGGTCGTGCGGATGTTCCTCGTCCCGGCGATCATGAAGCTTCTCGGCGACGACTGCTGGTGGGCGCCGAAGTGGATGAAACGCCTGCAGCACAAGATCGGCCTGGGCGAGACGACACTGCCCGAGGAACATAAGCGGCCCGTCGAACCCCGGGATGCCCCGGTCGCTGCCGCCGCACCCGCCGCACCCGCGGCGCCGTCCGCCCGCCCGGCCCCGCAGCCGGGGCGTCCCGCGGGCGGGTCGCGGCCACGGACCGCTCCGACACCGGCCGCGCCGAACGCCGTCACCGAACCGGTCGGCGCTCCGGCGGCGGAGGCGCCGACCACCCGCTTCGCCGCGGCGCGCGACGAACGCGACATCGGGTCATGGCTGGGCGAACTGCGCCGCAAGCCCGCAGCCCCGGCGTCGACGCCCGACGCCTCCGCGGAGCCGACCACAGTGATCGCCGCCCCGGACGACGCGACCACGGCGATCCCGGTGGCCGGCCCGGCTGCGCAGCAGCCCCCCACCGACCAGATCCCGGCCGACGAAACCCGCGCGATTCCGATCAGTCGGCCCGAGGGCGGCGACTCCGACGTCGCCACCGAGAAGCTCAACGCCCGGGGTAAGCAAGGCGGCGGGCTCAGCGCGCAGGATCTGCTGCGGCGCGAGGGCCGGCTCTAATCGGGCATCAGCCCGGAAGTATCGGGCTACCGCTCTTCCGCCGGGCCCACCGTGTCGGGCTTGGCGTCGGCGACGAGCGCGGCACCGCTGTCGGAGATCGCAGCCGCCTCGACGGCCGGATTCGGTGCGGCCAGCACCCGGATCGCGCTGTTGAGGAAGGCCAGCGCCGGAACCGCCAACAGCGCCCCGATGATCCCGCCCAGCACCGCACCGGCCGAGATGGCCAGCACGATCGCCAACGGATGAATGGACACCGCGCGGCCCATCACCAGCGGCTGTAGCACGTGGGCCTCCAACTGCTGCACGGCGATGATCAGGCCCAGGGTGATCAGCGCGTAGATGAAGCCCTTGGCCAGCAGTGCCACCACCACGGCCAGGAACCCGGTGATGACAGCGCCCACCAGCGGGATGAACGCACCTAAGAACACCAGCGACGCCAACGGCAGCGCCAACGGAATGCCCATGATGGCCAGGCCCGCCCCGATACCGACCGCATCGACCAGCGCCACCAGGAACGTGGCGCGCACGTAGCCGATGAGCGAGCCGAAACCCGCCCGTCCGGCATCACGCACCCGGTCGCGGGTGTGGGCCGGCACGATCCGGGTCAGATACGCGTAGATGTTGCGGCCACCGTAGAGCAGGAAGATCAGCGTGAACAGCATGAGCAGCGCGCCGGTCACGATCTCAGTGATGGTGGCCGCCGTCGACAGCGCGCCACTGGTCAGCTTCTCCTGGTTGTCCCTCAGTGCCTTGACCGCGGCGTCGCCGGCCCGGTCGATTTGATCGCGACTCAGGTGCGCCGGACCGTCAATGAGCCAGCGGGTTGCGTTGTCGATACTTCGGGTGATCTGTTCGGTCAATCCCGGTAGACCCGAAACAAACTGGCTGACAACGAAACTCAGGATCCCCCCGAATAGGGCGAATCCGGTCAGCAGGATCAGAGCGACCGCACCACCGCGGGGGGCGCCCCGCCGGTCCAGCCAGTCGACCGCAGGCAGCAGCAGAGCGGTGAGGATGACGGCCAGCGCCACCGGTACCGCGATCACCTGAAGTCGGTTCAGCAGCCACAGCAACGCCACGATGGCGGCCAGAATCACCAGCAGGCGCCACGCCCACTCGGCTGTCTTGCGCACGAACGGATCGACCGCATCCTCATCGCGTCCGCCGCCGGCCGGCATGGGCATCAGCGTAACCGGCCGGGATCGCCGCTACCCTGAGCATCGTGGCCAGCAACGCGTCGGTCGAGCGTGCCGGCGGCGAGCGCCGACCCCGGCGGCGGTACTGGTGGGCCCGCTGGGCGGTGCTGGCGGTGGCGCTGGTGGTGCTGGCCGTGGAAGCCAGCCTGGTGTGGGACCAGTTGGCGACGGCCTGGCAGAGCCTGATCTCGGCCAACCTGTGGTGGGTTGCCGCCGCGATCGTGGCGGCGATGATGTCAATGCACAGCTTCGCCCAGATCCAGCGCACGCTGTTGCGCTCGGCCGGCGTGACGGTGCGGCAGTGGCGCTCGGAGGCGGCGTTCTACGCGGGCAACGCACTGAGCACCACACTTCCCGGCGGACCGGTGCTGTCGGCGACGTTCGTGTACCGCCAGCAACGCCTGTGGGGCGCCTCCCCGGTGGTCGCCTCCTGGCAGCTGGTGATGTCCGGCGCTCTGCAGGTAGTCGGACTGGCGCTGCTGGGCCTGGGCGGGGCATTCCTGTTGGGCGCCAAGGACAATCCGTTCTCACTGCTGTTCACCCTCGGTGGTTTCATCGCGCTGCTGCTGCTCGCCCAGGCGGTTGCCACCCGTCCGGAACTGATCGACGGAATCGGCGTCAGAGTGCTGGTCTGGGTGAACTCGGTGCGCGGCAAGCCCGCCGATACCGGTCTGCACAGGTGGCGCGGGACACTGTCCCAACTCGAGTCGGTGAGCCTGAGCCGTCGGGAGTTGGGGGTGGCCTTCGGCTGGTCGCTGTTCAACTGGGTCGCCGACGTCGCCTGCCTGGCGTTCGCCGCCTACGCGGCCGGCGGGCATCCTTCGCTGGCCGGCTTGACCGTGGCCTACGCGGCAGCGCGCGCGGTCGGGGCGATCCCGCTCATGCCGGGCGGCCTGCTGGTGGTCGAAGCGGTTCTGGTGCCGGGTCTGGTGTCCAGTGGCATGTCGCTGCCCAGCGCCATCTCGGCGATGCTGATCTACCGATTGGTCTCCTGGATCTTCATCTC
>JAIOQK010000093.1 GCA_021413425.1 Mycobacterium sp. | reverse complement strand
TAACTGCGGGTGATGCCGAACGCCGCCAGGGTCAACTCGGTGCGAACCTCGCGCTGCCCGTCGAGAACGAGCCGGAACGGGAGCAGTCGCAGCTTAGACAACTCGGCCAGGATGGCGAGTTTGTAGCGCATCAGGCCGTGCGGCCAGCTCATCCGGTTGACCCGGTCACTGACCAGCGAGTCAAACCCGGTCGCCGCGATGGTGCCGAACCACGTCTGAGTGCCGTCGTCGCCGCGGATGAGGCCGAGATCGACGGTTTTGGTGTACCCGGCTGCGATGATGTCCACCGCGGCCGCCGGATCGCCGGCCGGGATTCCGTATTCCCGGGCGTGATCGTTGCCGGTCCCGGCCGGCACGATGCCCAGCGGAATCTCGGTGCGCGCCAGGGCCTGTAGCGCCAGCCGGATCACCCCGTCGCCGCCGACGACCACCAGCGCGTCGGTGCCGAACGCCAGTGCGTCGTCCACCAACTCACGGGCATGGGCGGCGTCGCGGCCGACGATCTCGACCACGTCGATACCGAGATGCTGAAACCGCGCCACGGCCTTCTCCGCCGCGTGTGGCGCGTTCCCGTGTCCCGACATCGGGTTGGTCAGCACCGTGACGCGGGCCGGTGCGGTCATGGAATGAGCTTGCCCGGGTTGAGGATTCCCGCCGGATCGAGAGTCTGCTTCACCGCCCGCAGCACCCGCACACCCAGGTCGCCGATCTCGGCGGTCATCCACGGCCGGTGGTCGGCGCCGACCGCATGGTGATGGGTGATGGTGCCGCCGTGGGCGACCATGGCATCGCAGGCCGCCGCCTTGGCACTGTGCCACTGGGCGGCGACGTCACCACACTGGCCGGCGACGACCGTGAAGTACAGCGACGCCCCGGTGGGGTAGACGTGCGAGATATGGCACATCACCAACGCCGCTGTGCCACTTGCGGTCAGGGCTGACGTCAGCGCCTCGGTGACGGCCTGTTTGAGTGCGGGGATATTGGACCATGACGTCGCCGTCTCGAGGGTCTCGCACAACGCCCCGGCCGACAGCAGTGAGTCGCGCAGATAGGGCGCATCGAACCGGCCGTGCTCCCAGGATTTCGCCGGGCCTTCACCGAGCGAGGTGCCGCCGCGGGTCTGCAGCAGCGCGCTGGTCTCGGCGTGGCGGCTCTCGGTGTGGGCGGCGGTGCCTTCGAATACGGTGATCGCCAGACAGCCGCCGGTGACGCTCTGCTCGCCGATGCTGTGTGTGGTGGCCAGGTTCACACCGGTCTCCACCTCGTCGGAGAGCCGGATGACGGTGGGTCCGGCGCCGGTCTGGGTGACCGCGCGCAACGCGGCGGTGCCGGTGGCGAAGTCCGGAAACGACCACGCCTCGTAGCGCACCGTCTCGGGCACCGGGTGCACGCGCAGGCGCACCCGGGTGATGATCCCGAAGGTGCCCTCTGAGCCGGCGAACAACTCACGCAGGTCCGGGCCGGCGGCCGAGGCGGGCGCGCGGCCGATGTCCAGCGTGCCGGCGGGCGTGATCACACGCATGCCGCGGACCATGTCGGAGAACCGCCCGTACCCGGCGGAGTCCTGACCGGAGGACCGCGTCGCCGCGTAGCCGCCCAGGCTGGCGAACCGGAAGCTCTGCGGGAAGTGGCCCAGCGAGAACCCGCGCTCGCCGAGCAGTGCCTCGGCGCCGGGCCCGGTGACACCCGCCCCGAACTCGGCTTCACCGGAGACCTCGTCAAGGGTGTGCAGCGCGTCGAAGCGGCGCATGTCGACGGTGACGACCGCGGCGAAACCGTCACGGATCGGGTCCAGGCCGCCCACCACGCTGGTACCGCCGCCGAAGGGCACCACGGCGATACGGTGCTGTGAGCAATAGTCGAGAATCGCCGACACCTCGCTGTCGCTTCCGGGCAGTAGGATGGCGTCGGGGGCGTCCTGCTGAATCTGCCTGCGGCGCAACAGGTCCGGGGTGGACTTTCCGCCAGCGTGCAGCAGCCGATCGAGATCGCCGGTCCGCAGATAATCAGCGCCGATGATCGCGGCGAGGCCGTCATGATCCTTCTGAGTCAGCGCGGACGGATTCAGCGCAACCTGCTCGCGGCTGATGGGTGCCGGACCGGTACCGGTGACACCGAGCGCCTGCTCGAGAAGTGAACGGATGCCGGCCGACAGCGGTTTGGCCAGCGCCGGATCACCCCAGGCGTCCCAGGCCATCGGGGGCAGCAGGTCTGGAGTATCGGTATCGGCCACGGGTTACAGTATGACCTCTGACCATGAGCGATCCCACCGCACTCAATGCCGCCCGCCGCAGCGCCGATCTGACTGCTCTCGGCGACGGCGGACCACTTGACGTCGTCGTGATCGGCGGCGGCATCACCGGCGCGGGCATCGCGTTGGACGCGGCCAGTCGCGGCCTGTCGGTGGTGCTGGTGGACGCTCACGATCTGGCCTTCGGCACCAGCCGGTGGAGCTCCAAGCTGGTGCACGGTGGGCTGCGCTATCTGGCCAGCGGCAACGTCGGCATTGCCCGGCGCAGTTCGGTCGAGCGCGGCATCCTGATGACCCGGACCGCCCCGCACCTGGTGACCGCGATGCCGCAACTGGTGCCGCTGCTGCCCGCGATGAGCACCGCGCAGCGTGCACTTGTCCGGGTCGGATTCGCCGCCGGCGACGCACTGCGCGCACTCGCCGGCACGAAGCCCTCGGTGCTGCCGCGGTCCCGGCGGATCGGCGCGCGGGAGGCCATCGCACTGGCGCCGACCGTGCGCCGTGACGGACTCGACGGTGCACTGCTGGCCTACGACGGGCAGCTGATCGACGACGCCCGCCTGGTGATCGCGGTCGCGCGCACCGCTGCCCAGCAGGGGGCACGGATTCTGACCCGGGTCCGCGCGTCGGCGGCGACCGGAACGTCGGTGCGTCTGACCGACGAGTTGACGGGGGAGTCGATGGACGTGGCGGCGCGGGCGGTGATCAACGCCACCGGGGTGTGGGCCGCGGAGGTGGATTCCTCGATCAGACTGCGGCCCAGCCGCGGCACCCATCTGGTGTTCGACGCCGCCACCTTTGGCAATCCGACTGCGGCGCTGACTATTCCGATTCCCGGGGAGACCAACCGGTTCATCTTCGCCATGCCCGAGCAGCTGGGCCGGGTGTACCTGGGACTCACCGACGAGGAAGCACCGGGCCCGATCCCGGACGTGCCGGAGCCGACGGCCGAGGAGGTGACCTTTCTGCTCGACACCGTCAACACCGCGCTGCAGACCGCGTTGACGCCCGCCGACGTCACCGGCGCGTACGCGGGACTGCGCCCGCTGATCGAGGCGGAGGGCCGGACGTCGGATCTGTCCCGCGACCACGCGGTGCTGGAGTCCGACTCCGGTCTGTTGAGCGTGGTGGGCGGCAAGCTCACCGAGTACCGGCTGATGGCGCAGGATGTTCTGGACCGCGCCGTCGCGGGCCGCGGCCTCGCCGCCGGACCCTGCCGGACCGGCAACCTGCCACTGGTGGGTGCGCCCGCCAATCCCGTTGCGACATTGCGCATCGCCGGTGAGATACCCGGCTCGCTGGTGGCCCGCTACGGCGCCGAGTCGCCGAACGTGATCGCCTCGGCGCGCTGCGAGCGGCCCAGTGATCCGGTGACCGAGGGGATCGACGTCACCCGGGCGGAGTTCGAGTTCGCGGTCACCCATGAAGGCGCCCTCGACGTCGACGACGTCCTGGACCGGCGCACCCGTATCGGCCTGGTCGCCGCCGACCGGCAGCGCGCGGTCTCGGCGGCCGAAGAGTTTCTCGCCGGCGGCCCCTGATACAGCCGCTGACTACAGCGGGATGTTCTTGTGCCGGCCGCGCCGGTGCGGGGCCTCGGCCAGCGCCTGGGTGAGCTTGCTGCGGGTGTGCGCCGGGTCGATCTTCTCGTCGACGACACCGATGTCGATGGCGGCGTCCACCCCGCCGGCGATCCGCTCGTGCTCGGCGGCAAGTTCCTCGTGCAGTGCCTCACGCTCGCTCTCGGGCGCGGCGGCCAGCGTCTTCTTGTGCAGGATGCCGACCGCGGCCTTGGCACCCATCACCGCGACCTCGGCATCCGGCCAGGCGAAGACCTTGGTGGCTCCGAGGGACCGCGAGTTCATGGCGATGTAGGCCCCGCCGTAGATCTTGCGGGTGACCAGGGTGACGCGGGGAACTTCGGACTCGCCGAACGCGTGCAACAACTTGGCGCCGCGGCGCACGACACCGCCCCATTCCTGATCGACACCGGGCAGGTAGCCCGGGACGTCGACGATGACCACCAGCGGGATGCCGAAGGCGTTACACAGCCGCACGAAACGGGCTGCCTTCTCCGCGCTCTCGGAGTTCAGGCAGCCGCCGAGTCGCAGCGGGTTGTTCGCCAGCACACCGACTGTGCGGCCCGAGAGCCGGCCCAACCCGACGACCATCGACGGTGCCCACTTGGCCTGGAACTCCTCGAACGGGGCATCCGCGTCGAGCAGCGCCTCGACGAGGGGATGCACGTCGTAGGCGCGACGCGACGAGTCGGGAAGCAGCGCGTGCAGGTCGGTGTCACCGGCTTCAGCCTTGCTGCGGTCGAAATGACCCTGCTGGCAGAAGTATTCGACCAACCGGCGGCCGCGGGCGTAGGCGTCCTGCTCGTCGTCGGCGACGATGTGGCACACACCGGACTTCTTGTGGTGGGTTTCCGGCCCTCCCAGTGACTGCATGTCGACGTCCTCGCCGGTGACGCTGCGCACGATGTCCGGTCCGGTGACGAAGACCCGTCCCTCCGGCGCCATGATGACCACGTCGGTCAGCGCCGGACCGTAGGCGGCGCCGCCCGCGGCGAAACCGACCACGACCGAGATCTGGGGGATGTGGCCCGACGCCCGGATCATGGCCTCGAAAACCAGGCCCACCGCATGAAGCGCCCGCACGCCCTCGGCGAGACGGGCACCACCGGAGTGCCAGATGCCCACGATCGGGCTCTGCTCGGCGATGGCGAGGTCGTAGGCGTTGACGATGTGCCGACAGCCTTCGACGCCCATGGCGCCGCCCATGACGGTTCCATCCGTGCAGAAGGCGATCGTTCGCACACCATTGACGGTTCCGGCAGCGGCCAGAAGCCCGGAGCGGTCGCGCTCGTGCAGCAGCTCGACGGTGTCGGGGTCGAAGAACGCGCGCAGGCGCAGCAACGGGTCACGCGGGTCGACCGACTCGCCGACTGCCTCAGGGGCCATGATCGTCACCTATACCTCCTCGTGCGTCCCCGTGTGAAATCAGTATTTTCCGAACACGATCGATACGTTGTGCCCGCCGAACCCGAATGAATTGTTCACCGCATACCGGTAATCACCCTGGCGAGGCTCGCCGGACACCACGTCCAGGTCGACCTCCGGGTCGAGGTTGTGCAAGTTCAGCGTCGGCGGTATCACGCCGTCGCGCAACGCGAGAACGGTGAGGATCGACTCCACCGCACCCACCGCGCCCACCGAGTGACCCAGCGCCGACTTGGGCGCGTACACGGCCGGCCGGTGGCCACCCATTGCGTTGTTGATGGCCTTGCCTTCGGCGACGTCGCCCACCTGGGTGCCGGTCGCGTGGGCGTTGACGTGGTCGATATCCGACGGCTGCAGCCCGGCTAGTTGCACCGCGCGGGTGATCGCATGCCCGGCCTGTTCGCCGTTGGGGTCCGGTGCGACCATGTGATAGCCGTCAGAGGTCACCGACGCTCCCATCACGCGAGCCAGGATGTTGGCACCCCGGGCTTTGGCGTGCTCCTCGGTCTCGATGACCATCAGCGCACCACCCTCACCGAACACGAAGCCGTTGCGGTCCCTGTCGAACGGCCGGCACGCACCTGCCGGGTCGTCGTTGGTGGTGGACAGCACGATGCGCATCTGGGCGAAGCCGGCGATGGGGACGGCTTCGATCTTGGTTTCCACGCCACCGCAGATCGCCATGTCGGCTTCGCCGTAGACGATGTTGCGCCACGCGTTGGCGATCGCTTCCGAACCCGACGCGCACGCTGCAATCGGCGTACACACCCCGGCCTTGGCCTTGAGTTCGAGTCCGACCACGGCAGCGGGCCCGTTCGGCATGAACATCTGCACGACCAACGGCGACACGGCACGCAGGCCGCGGGACCGCATGGCGTCGTAGGCGAACAGCACCTCCTCGACCGATCCCATGCCGGTGCCGATGGACACCATCAGCCGCCGGGTATCGACGTCGGGCGAACCGGCGTTCTCCCACGCCCGCCGGCCCACCACGGTCGCCATCTTCTGCAGATAGGACATCCGCCGACGCTCAACCTTGTTGAGTTCGGACTCGAAGTCCTCCAGCAGATGACCGCCGATGCGCACCGGCAGGTCGTACTCCTCGATGAACGGATCCTCAAGCGTGCGAATCCCGGACTGTCCGTCGAGAAGTTTCTTCCAGGTGCTCTCGGCGTCGGTCGCGAGCGCGGTCGTCATCGAGAGCCCGGTGACGACGACGTTCGGGAGACCGCTGCCGGTTGCTAAAGCTGCCATCGGTTGTGGTGGGACCTTCCTGCGGATCAGTACCGTCCGAAGGCGAGCGCCACGTTGTGCCCGCCGAAGCCGAACGAGTTGTTGATCGCGTACCGGTAATCGCCGTAACGCGGTTCCCCCGCGACAACATCGAGGTCGATCTCCGGATCGGGCGTCTCGTAGTTCAGCGTCGGCGGGATCACCCCGTCACGCAGCGAGAGCACGGTGAGGATCGACTCCAAAGCACCGACCGCACCGATGGAGTGGCCGAGTGCCGACTTGGGCGCGTACACCGCGGCATGCTCCACCCCGGCAACCCGGATGGCGTTCGCCTCGGCGACATCGCCGATGGAGGTCGAGGTGGCGTGGGCGTTGACGTGGTTGATGTCCGACGGCGACAGACCCGCCTGTTCCATCGCCCGTGTCATCGCCCGGCCCGCCCGCAGGCCGTCCGGTGCCGGCGCCACCATGTGGTAGGCGTCGGAGGTGATCCCCGCACCGAGCAGCCGTGCCAGTGGCTTGGCGCCACGGGCCTTGGCGTGCTCCTCGGTTTCGATGATCATCATCGCCCCGGCCTCACCGAAGACGAATCCGTCACGCTCCTTGTCGAACGGCCGAGACGCCGCCGCCGGATCCTCGTTGCGGGTAGACATCGCGCGCATCATCGAGAACGCCGCGATGGGCAGCGCCTCGATCATGCCCTCGACGCCGCCGCACACCGCGATGTCGGCGTCACCCATGACGATCTGGCGCCAGGCGTGGGCGATGGCCTCGGACCCCGACGAACAGGCCGACACCGGCGTGATGACGCCGGCACGCGCCCCGAGGTCCAGACCCACGACTGCGGCCGCACCGTTGGGCATGATCATCTGGACCGCGAGTGGCGACACCTTGCGGATGCCGCCCTCGTTCATCGTGTCGTAGGTCTCGACGATCTTCTCGCCGCCGCCGAGGCCGGTGCCGATGACGACGGTGAAGCGGTCCGGGTCGACGTCGGGAGCACCGACGTCGTCCCACATCTTGCGGCCCAGATACTTCGACATCCGCTGGACATACGACATCCGCCGCAGATCCAGGCGGGTCATATGATCGTCGACCGGATCGACGAGATGCCCGCCGATGCGCACCGGCAGATCCCACTTGGTGACGAAATCGTCCTCGAGGATCCGAATTCCGCTCTCGCCGGCCAGCAGGGCCTTCCAGGTGCTGTCGATGTCAGCCCCGAGTGCGGTGGTCGCCTCGACGGCGGTCACCACGACGTTCGGGAAACCGCCGTTGGCGGTTGAGGGCCTCTCAGAGGATCCGGAGGACATGGTCACTTCTCCGAAGCGAACTTCTCGCGCAGCGCAGCGGCGGCCTCGGGGTTCTCCGACTCCAGCTTCTGGATGTAGGCGACCACGTCACCGACGGTGCGCAGGCCGGCCAGATCCTCGTCGGGGATCTTCACGCCGTACTTGTCCTCGGTCTGGACCGCGATCTCCACCATCGACAGCGAGTCGATGTCGAGGTCGTCGACGAAGGACTTCTCCGGGGTGACCTCGGACGGCTCGATACCGGTGACCTCTTCGATGATCTCGGCGAGACCGGCGATGATTTCCTGCTGACTGGCGCCCACTATGTGGCTCCCTTCCGTAATCGTTTGCTACTCGGGTAAATCTCTTGGGGTAAATCCGGGGTGAATCTGTAGTTCTCCCGGACTGGTCAGCGGTGCGTCAGAGCGCCGGCAACCCGTCCAGATCCGCGGGTGTCTTGACGGCATGCGTCGCGACGCCCCGAAGTTCTCGTTTGGCGATACCGGTCAACGCACCCGCGGGCGGGAACTCGACGATCGCCGTGCTGCCCTGGCGGGAAATGGTCGCGTTGCACAGATCCCAGCGCACCGGACGGGTCAACTGCGCGACGAGTTTCTCCATCGCGTCCGCCCCCGACGTCACCGGCGCTCCGTCGTAGTTGGACAGCAGCGTCATGGTGGGGTCGCTCGTGCTGACCGCCGCGGCTGCGGCCGCGTAGCCGTCGAGCGCCGAGGCCATGTAGTGGGTGTGGAAAGCCCCGGCGGTCGCCAGCTGGCGCACCCGGGCTTTGGCCGGCGGATCCTCGGCGAGTTTCTCCAGGGCGGCGACGGACCCGGCGGCCACGATCTGACCCGCGGCGTTGCGGTTGGCCGGGATCAGCTCCAGGGCCTCGAGGCGGGCCAGCACCTCGGACTCCTCGCCGCCGAGCACGGCCGACATCCCGGTGGCCTCACTCGCGCAGGCCTTGGCCATCTCCGCCCCGCGCACCGCCGCCAGTTTCACCGCGTCATCGGCCGAGATGACCCCCGCCATCGCGTAGGCGGCGATCTCGCCCACCGAATGACCGGCCACCAGAGCCTTATCGGGCAGTCCGCGCCGGGCCAGCTCGCCGTAGGCCAGCAGAGTGGTCGCCACCACCAGCGGCTGGGTGACAGCGGTGTCGGTGATCTCCTCGGCGGTGGCCGTGGTGCCGAGGGCGGCCAGATCCAGGCCGCTGATCTGCGACCAGCGCGAAATCTGGTCGGCCGCGCCGGGCAGCTCAAGCCAATCGGCGAGCATGCCGGGGGTCTGCGACCCCTGTCCGGGCGCGAGGAAGGCGATCACGTCTCTAAGAGAACACTGTGAAAGGCATTTTGCGGGGTGTGCAAGATTATGAACCTTGTCTTAGGTTTTTGTAGGACCCCTACAAAAACCGCCCCGGTTGCGACGTCAGCGACACCGGTCCGCGATCTACCGGCCTGCCCGGGTGCCCGGCGGGGAGCCGACGAGCGGCGGAATCAGGGTGATCGGTGAGCCGTTTGCTCTGCTCTGGGGGATCCCCTGTGGGGAGGACAGGGGGCCGAGCCGGCCGAGGGTGGTCGCCACCCGCAGCACGTAGCCGTCCCGCGGAACCGTCGGATCGCGGCCGGTGAAGTCAGCGATCCGCTTGAGGCGGTACCGGACCGTATTTGGATGAACGAACAGTTTCCGGGCGCAGGCCTCGATGGCCCCACCGGTGTCGAGATAGGCGTCGAGGGTTTCCGACAGTGCCGGGCCGGCGTCGGCCAGCGGCCGGGTGACCTCGTTGTATAGCGCCGCCACCGCCGAGGTGTCGCCCATCAGGGCGCGCTCCGGCAGCAGTTCGCGGGCGAGCACCGGGCGCGGAGCACCGCCCCATCCGCCGACGGCGTTCATGCCCGAGATCGCTTCTCCTGCGCTGAGATAGGCCGCGGTGAGCATGGGTGCGGTCGGCCCGATCACCACCGGTCCGGGGGAGAACGCGGTGAGCAGGTCGTTGAAGAACCGGTCGGTGGGTGACAACGGCCCGGAGATGATGGCGATCAGCCAGGTGCCGTGTATGTCGGCCAGCGCGGCACGGGTGTGGCGCAGTGCGATATCGCGCACCTGCTCGCCGGCGAGGTCCTCGCCGCCGGCCGGCGGGGTGCCCACCACCACCGTCGCCGGGGCGGTGGTGTCCCAGTTCAGGGCGGCCGCGCGGGAGAGCAGTTCGGGGCCGGTGTCCCCGCGGACGACGGCGTCGACCACGCTGGCCTCCATCCGGCTGTCCCACGTGCCGCGCGCCTCGGCCGCGTCGGCGTAGGCGCTGGCCGCCGCGAACGCCAGATCTCGGCTGTAGCGCAGGATGCCGACCGTGAGCGCGGTCGCCTGCCGGGAGTCACGGGCCACCATGGGGACGACCTCTTCAAAGAACTCCATGGTCACCCGCACCATGTCCACGGTCTGCGCCAGCGCGATCCGCCGGGTCAGATCCTGGGGCACCAGCTCGAAGGCCTGCGCGGTGTAGCCGACCTGGCTGGCCGGATTACGCACCCATTCGGCGAAGTTGACCACCGCAGCCTGAACCACCAGCTGCACGCTGGCCCGCTGGGAGGCCTCGAGTCCGGCGAAGAACGGCAGCCGCTCGGACATGGTGTGCACGGCCTCGGTGGCCAGCCGGCCGGAACGCCCCTTGAGCCGGCGCAGTGTCGATTCGGGAATGTCAGCCAGCAGTTCCAGGGGCGAGCGCGGCGCCTCCACCGCTACGTTGTCAGCCACCTCTAAAACCTACGCCATTTTTTGGCTGAATCCGCCAAACGCGGCCGAGTGATGCCGTCGGCTACGCGACTCCGGCCCGAATGTCGTCGCCTACGCGACTCCGGAATCCGACGTCTGCTCCGGCGCGGCCATCACGTCGTCGATCCGGTATTCCCGCGCCGCCGCCACCGCGACCGACGGGTCGACCTCGCCGTCGCGGGCCAACGCCTCGAGGACGGCCACCACCACCGATTCGGCGTCGGTGTTGAAGTAGCGCCGCGCCGCCGGCCGGGTGTCGGAGAAGCCGAACCCGTCGGTGCCCAGGGTGACGTAGGTGTTCGGCACCCACGGGCGGATCTGCTCGGGGACCGCGCGCATCCAGTCGGTGACCGCCACCGCCGGTCCCGTCGTGCGGCCCAGCACCTCCGTGACGTAGGGAACCGGCGCGGGTTGGTCGGGGTGGCGCAGGATCTCCTTCTCCGCCGCTACGCCGTCGCGGTGCAGTTCGTTCCAACTCGTCACCGACCACACGTCGGCGGCCACGTCCCAGCGCTGCGCCAGCATGTCGGCAGCGCGCAGTGCCTCGGGCATGGAGACGCCGGACGCCAGGATGTGGGCGGTGCTGCTGCGTTTCTCCGGCGCCGTCCGGAAGCGGTAGATGCCTTTGAGCAGGCCGTCGCGATCGAGGTTCTCCGGCTCGGCCGGCTGCGGATAGGGCTCGTTGTAGATAGTGATGTAGAAGAAGACGTTCTCGGCGTTCTCGCCGAACATCCGTGCCAGTCCGCTCTCGATGATGTAGGCCAGCTCGTAGGCGAACGCCGGATCGTAAGCCACCACAGCGGGATTCGTCGATGCCAGCAGCAGTGAGTGACCATCCGCGTGCTGCAGGCCCTCACCGGTCAGTGTGGTGCGCCCGGCGGTGGCGCCCAGTACGAATCCGCGGGCCATCTGATCGGCGGCAGCCCAGAAGCTGTCCCCGGTGCGCTGGAAACCGAACATCGAGTAGAAGATGTAGACCGGGATCATCGGCTCGTCGTGAGTGGAGTACGAGGTACCCACCGCGGTGAACGACGCGCACGATCCGGCCTCATTGATGCCCTCGTGCAGGATCTGGCCGTTCTCGGATTCCTTGTACGCCAGCATGAGCTGGGCGTCGACGGCGGTGTAGAGCTGGCCGTTTCGGTTGTAGATCTTCAGCGTTGGAAACCACGAGTCCATGCCGAAGGTGCGCGCCTCGTCGGGGATGATCGGCACGATGCGCGATCCGATGTTCTTGTCCCGCAGGAGTTCCTTGAAGACCCGCACCGTCGCCATGGTGGTGGCCACCTCCTGATGTCCCGAGCCGGCCTTGAGCGGCTGGTAGACGTCCTGCGGCGGCAGGGTGAGCGCCTTGGACTTGGTGCGACGTGCCGGCAGGAAGCCGCCCAGCGCGGTGCGCCGGTCGAGCAGGTAGCGAATCTCCGGTGCCTCCTCGCCGGGGTGGTAGTAGGGCGGCAGGTACGGGTTGTCCTCCAGTTGGGCGTCGGTGAGCGGGATCCGCATCGCGTCGCGGAAGTCCTTGAGGTCTTGCAGCGCAAGCTTTTTCATCTGATGGGTGGCGTTGCGGCCCTGGAAGTGTGAGCCCAGGGTGTAGCCCTTGATGGTCTTGGCCAGGATGACGGTGGGCTGGCCCTTATGTTCCATGGCCGCCCGGTAGGCCGCGTAGACCTTGCGGTAGTCATGCCCGCCGCGCTTGAGGTTCCAGATCGCGGCATCGGAGTAGTTGGCCACCAGGGCCTTGGTGCGGGGGTCGCGGCCGAAGAAGTGCTCCTTGACGTAGGCGCCGTCGTTGGCCTTGTAGGTCTGGAAGTCACCGTCGGGGGTGGTGTTCATCAGGTTCACCAGCGCGCCGTCCTTGTCGGCGTGCAGCAGGGCATCCCACTCGCGGCCCCACACCACCTTGATCACGTTCCAGCCGGCACCGCGGAAGAACGATTCGAGTTCCTGGACGATTTTGCCGTTGCCGCGGACCGGCCCGTCGAGCCGTTGCAGGTTGCAGTTGACCACGAAGGTCAGGTTGTCGAGCGCCTCGTTGGCCGCGACCTGGATCAGCCCCCGGGACTCGGGCTCGTCCATCTCGCCGTCGCCGAGGAAGGCCCACACGTGCTGATCCGAGGTGTCGGAGATGCCGCGGTCGTGCAGATAGTGGTTGTAGCGGGCCTGGAAGATCGCGTTCATCGGGCCCAGGCCCATCGACACCGTGGGGAACTCCCAGAAGTCCGGCATCAACCGGGGGTGCGGGTAGGACGGCAGCCCCCCGCCGGGATGGCTGTGCTCCTGGCGGAAGCCGTCGAGCCGGTCGGCGGTCAGGCGGCCCTCCAGGAACGCCCTGGCGTAGATCCCGGGGGAGGCGTGCCCCTGAATGAACACCTGGTCGCCACCACCGGCGTGGGACTTGCCACGGAAGAAGTGGTTGAAGCCGACCTCGTAGAGCGATGCCGAGGAGGCATAGGTGGAGATGTGGCCGCCCACGCCCACGCCGGGCCGCTGCGCCCGGTGCACCATGATCGCGGCGTTCCAGCGGATCCAGCGCCGATAGCGGCGCTCCACCTCCTCGTCCCCGGGGAACCACGGCTCGAGTTCGGTGGGGATGGTGTTGACGTAGTCGGTGGAGGTGAGCGCGGGGATGGCCACCCGCTGCTCGCCGGCGCGTTCGAGCATCCGCAGCATCAGGTAGCGGGCGCGGGCCGGACCTGACCGCGACAGCAGGGCGTCGAAGGACTCCAGCCACTCGGCGGTCTCGTCAGGGTCGATATCCGGCAGGTAGGACGCCACACCGTCTCTAATGACGCGCACCCTGTCGGAATCCTTGCCGCCGCCGGAGTTCGCGGTCCCGTCGGGGTGGGCGATCTGGGTGGTCAAATTCCGCTCCTCGGCAGTGAAGGGGACGCGCTCGGTGTTTCCCTATCGTGCCGCACCCAACGCGTCCGCGGCAGGTAACGTCTGTGTCCGTGCTCATCACACGCGCACGTGGGGCGCGCCTTGCATGTCTATTGGCCGGCGGCGCCGCCGCGGTGGCGATGGGTGTCGTGGGCTGCACCAGTGTCACCGGGGGTGCCCCGGGGGTCGACGCCGCCGACGCACCGGCCTACCGCACGTCGATGTCGATGTCGTCGTCGCAGGCGGCGGCAAGCGCCAGCGCACGCGAGTCCGAACGGCAGGCCTCGATGACCACCCAGGCCGTCCAGGCCACCTGCGAGACGCTGTCCACCACGAGTGCCGACGCCATCGACGCGGTGAACGCCTACGTCGACGCCTATAACTCCGAGGTTGGTGACGTCGCGGGCACCGAGGGCCCGGCCGTCGACGCGTTGGAGCAGAGCGCCCAGGCGGTCGAGTCCGCCATCAGCGATGTGACCCCCGAACGGCTCGCGGAGGCGTTCATCGCCTGGGTCGACGGCGCCTATGCAGCCGGGGAGGCGATCAGCCAGCAGGCGGGACCCGATGAGTTCAACCAGATCATCGACGACCTCAACTCGGCGCGATCGGAGGCACTCGGTCTATGCGATGCCATGTACAG
>JAIOQK010000092.1 GCA_021413425.1 Mycobacterium sp. | reverse complement strand
GCTGGAACCGGTGATCCGTATCCCGATCGTCCTCGGACTCGCACACCTGTTGGGCCGAATCCCGTTGCCGGGCAGCGCTGCCCGGCGGGTGTGGGTCCGTTCCTTCGCCCATCCCGAGAACGACAAGCGCGTGGCGGTGGGTGTCGTCGTGCTCACCGCCCTGGCGGTGGCCACCAGCCTGGCCTGGACCGGCCGGCTCACCCCACCGGGAGCCTTCACGGCCATCCCCGACTACTGGCATCAGACCGCTGACTGGCTCACCGAGAACAACACCGGCAGCCCCACACCGGGACGTGTGCTGGTGGTGCCGGGCGCCCCCTTCGCCAATCAACTATGGGGAAACACCCACGATGAGCCGTTGCAGGTTCTCGGCGATTCACCCTGGGGGGTCAGGGATTCCATCCCGCTGACTCCACCGCAGACCATCCGCGCCCTGGATTCGGTGCAGCGCCTGATGGCCGCCGGGCGGCCGTCGGCCGGACTGGCCGACACCCTGGCCCGGCAGGGCATCTCCTATGTGGTGGTGCGCAATGACCTCGATCCGCAGGACTCCCGCTCGGCGCGGCCGTTGCTGGTGCATCGTGCCATCGGCGGCTCGCCGGGCCTGGTCAGAGTCGCCGAGTTCGGTGAACCCGTCGGGCCTGGGACCGTGGAGGGTTTCATCACCGACAGCGGGCTGCGCCCGATGTTCAGAGCCATCCAGATCTACCGGGTGGACCCGGCAGGCCCGGCGGAAGTCGGCGCAGGCGTGCGGCCCGGCGCGCCGTACCTCACCGACGCCGCCGCCCCGGTGCGCGTCGCCGGCGGGCCGGAATCGCTGCTGCGGATCGATGAGCGCCGCCGGTTACTGCGCCAGCCCGCACTCGGGCCAATACTGCTGCTCTCCGATGCCCGACAGGCGGGGCTGGGCACCCCGGCCGGGGACGGGGTGATCGTCACCGACACCCCGGTGGACCGGGAAACCGACTACGGCCGGGTGGACGACCACTCCTCGGCGGTGCGTGCCCCCGGCGACCGGCGCACCACCTTCAACCGGGTGCCGGACTATCCGGTACCGGGCGCGCCACTGGTGAGCGGACGATGGGGCGGCGGGCGGATCAGCGCGTCGAGTTCGTCGTCGGATGCCACCACGCTTCCCAACGTCGCCCCGGCCAGCGGCCCGGTCGCCGTGGTGGACCGCGACCCCGCCACCGCCTGGGTGTCCAACGCGCTGCAGCCCGCGCTGGGCCAGTGGCTGCAGATCGACTTCGACCGTCCCATCACCAATGCCGCGCTCACCCTCACCCCAAGTGCGACCGCGGTGGGCGCCCAGGTGCGCAAGATCCAGGTGTCCACCACCGGTGGCACCACCACCGTGGGCTTCGACGAGCCCGGAGTTCCGTTGACGGTGGCCCTGCCGTACGGGGAGACACCCTGGGTGCGGATCACCGCCGTCGGGACCGATGACGGGTCCTCGGGGGTGCAGTTCGGTATCACCGAGTTGTCACTCACCCAGTACGACGCATCCGGATTCGCCAACCCCGTCGATCTACGGCACACCGTCGTGGTTCCCGCCCCACCCGCCGGATCCCCGGTGGCCGCCTGGGATCTCGGGTCCGAACTGCTGGGGCGGGACGGCTGCGCCGACTCCCCCGACGGCGTCGCATGCGCGGCCTCGATGACACTGGCCCCCGAGGAGCCCGTCACGCTGAGTCGCACGCTCATGGTGCCGGCCGCCATGGACGTCGTCCCCACGGTGTGGGTGCGGGCCCGGCAGGGTCCCCGGCTCGCCGATCTGGTGGCCGCGCCGGGCAGCACCCGGGCCACCGGCGACGCGGATCTCATCGACATCGCGGGGTCGGCCTACGCCGCCGCCGACGGCGACCCGCGAACCTCGTGGACGGCATCGCAAAGCGTGGTCCAGTACCGGTCGGCGCCGACGCTGACCCTCACCCTTCCCCGCCCCGCAGAGGTGACCGCGCTGCAAATCACGCCGAGCACTTCACCGGTGCCGACCCACCCCACCCTGGTGGCGATCGACCTCGGCGACGGCCCGCAGGTACGGACGCTGGACAGCGGGGCCGGGACGCAGACCGTCCCGGTGCGACCACGGATGACCGGGACCGTGCGCATCAGCCTGCTCGAGTGGGATGACGTCATCGACCGCACGGCGCTGGGCTTCGATCAGCTCAAGCCACCGGGACTCGCGGAGGTCACCGCGCTGGGAGCCGGCGGCGCCCCCCTCGGCGCGGCCGACGCGGCAGCCAACAGATCGCGGCGGGTCGACCTGTCCTGCGGACAGGGGCCGGTGCTCGCGGTGTCCGGGCGGTTCGTACAGACATCGGTGTCCACGACCGTCGCGGCGCTGCTGAGCGGCGACCCCGTTCCAGCCCGCCCGTGTGATCCCACGCCCATCGCCCTACGGCAGGGTGAGCAGGAACTACTGATCAGTCCGGGCGAGGCGTTCATCACCGACGGCGTGCAACTGTCCGGTCCGCTGGCCGACCGATTAGCAACGGCGGCAACGACTCCGGCTGATGTCGCGACCTGGTCACCAGCCCGCCGCGAGATTTCGCTGTCACGCTCGGCGACCGCCCGCATCCTGGTGGTACCCGAGAGCGTCAACCCGGGATGGGCGGCACGCACTCCCGACGGCGCCACTCTGACACCGATCGTGGTCAACGGCTGGCAGCAGGGGTGGGTGGTACCGGGCGGGGCCGCCGGACCGGTGACGCTGAGCTTTGCATCCAACGGCGGCTACCGGGCGGGGCTGATCATCGGCTTGGCCCTGCTGCCGGTGTTGCTCGCACTCGCGCTGGTTCCGGCGCTGCGACGGCGCGCGCCGGATGCCGCACCACGGCCGTGGTCGCCGCGATGGGCAGCAGGAGTGGGAATACTCGGCGCCGGCACGCTGATCGGTGGTGCCGGCGGGCTCGCGGTCTTCGGCGGCGCACTACTCACCGGCTACCTGCTGCGGCACCGGCAGCGACTGCGGGACCAGCTGACGCTGCTGACGGTGCCGGCTGGTCTCATCACCGCCGGGGTGCTGCTGTCGCGCTACCCGTGGCGCTCGGTCGACGGCTACATCGGCCATTCACCGTGGGTGCAACTGCCCGCGCTCATCGCACTCGGCGCGCTGGGCGCATCGCTGCTGACCTTCCGGCGTGCCGATCAAACCGACACGGCCACAACTGCTCCGCCGTAGGGTCGCAGGCATGAGTGTGGAAGTGGACACCGTGCGCGGATCAATACCGACGGCCGATATGGGCGTCACCCTGATGCACGAACATGTCTTCGTGCTGTCGCCGGAGATCATGGACAACTACCCGGAGGCGTGGGGCGACGAGCAGGACCGTGAGGAAGCCGCAGTCGAGAAACTCAACGCGCTCAAGGCGATCGGCGTGGACACGATCGTCGACCCGACGGTCATCGGGCTGGGCCGCTACATCCCGCGCATCCAGCGGATCGCCGAGCGCACCGACCTCAACATCGTCGTGGCCACCGGTGTCTACACCTACAACGACGTCCCGATGTACTTCCACTTCACCGGTCCCGGCACGGTGCTGGGCGGCGACGAGGTGATGGTCGACATGTTCGTCCGCGATATCACCGAGGGCATCGCCGGAACCGGCGTCAAGGCGGCGATCCTGAAATGCGCCACCGACGAGCCCGGCCTCACCCCCGGGGTGGAGCGGGTGCTGCGGGCCGTCGCCCAGGCCCACCGCGCCACCGGCGTGCCGATCACCACCCACACCCACGCGCACAGCCGGCGCGGACTCGACCAGCAACGCATCTTCGCCGAAGAGGGCGTCGACCTTCACCGGGTGATCATCGGCCACAGCGGGGACACCACCGACCTCGACTACCTCGAGGAACTGGTGGCCGCCGGTTCTTACCTGGGTATGGATCGCTTCGGTCTGGACAACATCCTGAGTTTCGAAGACCGCGTCGGCACCGTCGCGAACATGTGCGAGCGCGGACATGCCGACAAGATGGTGCTGGCCCACGACGCCGCCTGCTTCATGGACTGGCTGCCGGAGGCCGCCCTGCCGGTGGTGCTGCCCAACTGGCACTATCTGCACATCCACAACGACGTACTGCCCGCCTTGCGCGCACGCGGTGTCACCGAGGAACAGATCACCACCATGCTGGTGGACAACCCGCGCGCCATCTTCAGCCACGGGGGCGCCTACCCGTGACCCGATCGGACGACGACCAGCATCCGGTTGCGCCGATCGGAACCGCGATGAGCCGGCTGGCCGCCGAGAACCCTGATGCTCCGGCACTGACGCATAACGGCCGCACCCTCACCCGCGGCGAGTTGGAATCGGTGACCAACCGACTGGCCCGCGCCTACGCCGAACTCGGCGTGCACCACGGCGACTACGTCACCATCGCGCTGCCCAACTCCATCGAGTGGGTGACCGCCGTCGTCGCGACCTGGAAGCTCGGTGCGATCCCGCAGCCACTGTCGTCACGGCTGCCGGATGTGGAGTACGGCCACCTCTTGGATCTGCGGGAGCGTGCCCTGCTGGTCGGCCGTCCGGACCCTCGCGGACGGGTCCCCTCAGTGCCCGCAGATTTCCAGCCCGGGCCCCATATCTCGGACGACCCTCTGCCCGAGGCTGTTTCACCCGCACTGAAGTCGATGGCATCCGGCGGCAGCACCGGCCGGCCGAAGCTGATCGAAGCCGGCGTGAACGGCCGGTTCGCCGGGGACGCGGTGGCGGCGATCATGGGCAACCGCTCAAGCGACACGCAACTGGTGTCAGTGCCGCTGAGCCACAACACCGGGTTCACCTCGGCCACCACCGCACTGGCCACCGGTCAGCACCTGGTGCTGATGAGCCGATTCGACCCGCAGGAGTTCCTGCGGCTCATCACCGACTACCGGGTCAACTACCTGGCGACCGTGCCGACGATCATGCAGCGGCTGCTGCCGGTCTACCGGACGGACCCGGGCTCCTACGACCTGTCGTCGGTGACGCGGTGGTGGCATCTGGCGGCGCCGTGCCCACCGTCTGTCAAGGAGGCCTGGATCGAGATCCTCGGCCCGGACGTCGTGTGGGAGCTGTACGGCGGCACCGAACTTCAGGCGCTGACCTTCATCAGCGGCACCGAGTGGCTGACACACCGCGGGTCGGTGGGCCGGGTGGTGACCGGCGAGATGAAGGTGCTCGACGAGAACGGGCGGCAGTGCCCGCCCGGGGTCGTCGGCGAGATCTACATGCGCCCCAAAGCAGGCAGCAAGCCGACCTACCGTTACATCGGCAGCACCGCCAAGCAGCACCGCGACGCGCTGGGGGCCTGGGACTCCCTCGGCGACCTCGGCTGGTTCGACGACGAGGGCTATCTCTATCTCGCCGACCGGCGGGTCGACATGTTCACCGTCGGCGGGCGCAACGTCTACCCGGCCGAGATCGAGAACGCATTGGCCGAACACCCCGCGGTGCTGTCTTGCCTGGTGGTCGGCGTCCCGCACGATGATCTCGGTCAGGTGCCGCACGCACTGGTGCACGCCGCCGCCGAGCACGGCCTCGACGAGACCGGCGTTGCCGCCTTCGTCGCCGAGCGACTGGCCGACTACAAGGTGCCGCGCAGTGTGGAATTCGTCGACACCCCGCTGCGCGACGACGCCGGCAAGGCGCGTCGGACAGCGGTCCGCGAGGAGGTAATAGCCCGCCGGACGGCCGGTGGGCCCATCTGACCCGGCGCGGCTTAGCGGGCGATAACGGGTTCAGGGGTGTCGGTGACCGAACTGTCCAACGGAGGCGGCGCCATACGCCTGCTGCTGCTGCGCCGATACTCCCAGCGGCGCAACGCATTGCGGCACGGGGACTCGATCAGCGCGTAGCTCACCGCCGCCATCGCGAAGCCCAGCACGGTGGTCAGAACGAAGACCACCACCAGGTCTCCGTTGAAGATGAAGGTGCCGATCATCGGGAACACCATCACCAGCGCGGCGAGGTGCCAGATGAACAACCCGTAGGACCACCGGCCCAGAGTCACCATCGTCGCGCTGCCCAGGATCCGGTGCCGCGTCTGCGGCTTGTCGAGCACCAGTGGCGCCAACAGCGCGCAGGCGACGATCGCTCCCATGGACGTGCGGATCACGAACTGGCCCAGCGTGGCGGGAACAAGGTCCTCGGGTCCGGCCAGCGGCGAGGCGGAGATGAGGTAGGCCCCCAACGCGATCCCGTAGATCGCCCACGGAGTTCGCGCCAGCCGGTGCGGCCAGCCCAGCGGGCTGACCGTCCACTCGGCCAGCAGCATGCCGGCGGCAAACCAGGATGCGTAGGCCGGCGGCCAGTTCAGGAAGTTCACCCCCTCGGCGGTGTGGATCGGCAACAGCCCCCAGCCCAGGCTGGCCAACGCCACCGCGGCGATCGCCGGAACCCTGGCCCGCACCGGCAGTCGGTAGGCCAACCAGGCCAGAATCGGCAGCGCCAAATAGAACGTCACCTCCACCGACAGGCTCCACATCTGGGTCAGCCCGGCCGTCAGCGTCAACGGCACATACACCTGAGTCAGCGTCAGGTTCGCCAGCCACACGGTGGGACTGGCGTGGTTGGCCTCCGGCAGCAGGGTCAGGATCACGACAACAGCGACCAGGTAGCCGGGCATGATCCGGACCAGCCGGGAGCGCAGATAGTGACCGGTGGGCGGGCGGTGCCGGAGTCCGCGGGCCGCCGCGGCGTGACCACGCCACAGCAGGAATCCCGAGAGTGCAAAGAAGACAGCCACCGCCAGATCGAACCGGTGCAGCAGCCGGCCGAGCACACCGCCGGACGTCCCGGTCTGGAACGCCACGTGGGTCAGCACCACACCCATCGCCGCGCAGGCGCGCATCCCTTCGACCGCCGGCAGGAAGCCGCGCGTGCCGCCCACCTGATCGGCCGGTGTCATGCCTGCCAGTCTGCCGGTGGATGACGCTGCAGCGAAAGCGGGTACCGGAGCAAATCCGCGCCGGGCCGCCGGTGACCCCCTCTCTCTGCTGTTAGGGTCAGACGGTCAAAAGCGCGAGGGAGGCGGATGAGGGAGGCCAGGTCAGCGTGAACCGCGCGAGCATGTTGCGTCTGGTGGCCTGCGGCATCATCGGGCTCGGGGCCGCTCTTCTCATCGCCGCGCTGCTGCTCTCGACCTACACCGCCGGCAAGATCCGCAAGATCCCGCTCGATATCGACGCCACGTTGGTGTCGGCCGGCACCGGAACCGCGCTGGACCCCGCATCACTGTCCGGCGAGCGGTTCATCATCGATCGGGACGTGCCGCTGGCTTCCCAGCAGGCCATCACCGTCGAGGCGCCCGCCAACGCCGAGGTTGTCACCCTCCAGGTCGGAACCACTGTGCGGCGCAGCGACAAGCAGCAGGAGAACGGTCTGCTGCTGGCCATGGTCGACACGGTGTCGGTCAACCGCAGCACCGCCGAGGCGGTGTCGGACGACGACCGTCCGGGTGGATCGGTGCAGAAGCCGCGCAGCATCGGCGACGACAAGCCGGCGACCAACGTCGCACTGCCGCACGAGGGCCTGTCCTACCGGTTCCCGTTCCAGACCGAGAAGAAGTCGTACCCGCTGTTCGATCCGATCGCCCAGAAGCCGTTCGACGCCAACTACGACGGCGAGGACGATGTCAACGGTTTGACCACCTTCCGATTCACCCAGAACGTGGGCTACGACGCCGACGGTAATCTCGTCGAGCCGATCAGGTACGCCTCGCTGTACGACAACGACGAGGACGGTGTCGTCACCGCGCGCGCCGGCCTGTGGGGCCTCGAGGGAGACCCCGACGAGCCGATCACGATGACGCGGTTCTACGCGGCCCAGCGGACCTTCTGGGTCGATCCGGTGTCCGGGACGATCGTCAAGGCCACCGACCGTGCCAACCACTATTACGCGCGTGATCCGCTGCGCCCGGAGATGGCGTTGGCCGACTACAAGGTGACGTCCACCGAGCAGACGGTGGAATCGCAAGTGTCCGCCGCGCGCGACGAGCGTGACCGGGTGGCTCTGTGGTCACGGATCCTGCCGATCAGCTTCGCCGCCGCCGGGCTGGTGGCCCTCATCGGCGGTGCAGCGCTCGGCCTTTTCAGCCTGCGGCTCGAATCCGCGGTGGCCGGTCCGGGTGAGGACGACAGCGACCTCGACCTCGGCCTGTTCGGCCGTGACGAGACCGGTCCGATGCCGGCCGCCCAGGCACCCACCGAGAAGATCCCCACCCGGCGACCGGAGCCCCCGCCAGCGGCTCGGTGACGCCGGTGACCCAGCCATGAGCGGGGCCCGCCGACTCGCGCTGCGGTGGGCCGTACCGGGGTACGCGCTGGCGCTGACATTCGCGGTGACCGGCCCGCTGCTCGGGCCCGGTTATCTGCTCCTGCGTGACGCGGTGTCGACGCCACGGTCCTACCTTTCTGACTCGGCGCTGGGACTCGGCGGCACCGCGCCACGGGCGGTGCCCCAGGATTTCGCGATCGCCGCCCTGTCCGCCGTCGTCGATGGTGGCGTCGTCGTCAAGGCGTTTCTGATCGCGGCCCTGGCGCTGGGCGGCTGGGGGGCGGCACGGCTGGCGGCGCAGATCGTCAGCGAGGCGGGGTGTGCGGGCCAGTTCGTCGCTGCCACCGTCGCGATCTGGAATCCCTATGTCGCCGAACGGCTTCTGCAGGGTCACTGGAGCCTGCTGCTGGGCTACGGCTGCCTGCCCTGGGTGGCGGCAGCGGTACTGCGGTTGCGCACCGGCCCGCCGGCTGCGACGGACTGGGCCGCCCTGGTCGGATGGACCGCACTCGCCGGGCTCACTCCGACGGGACTGATCCTGGCGGCCGTGGTCGGGTTGGCGTGCGCGTCGGTGCCCGGTGCCGGTGTCGCCAGACTGCGGTGTGCCGCGGCGGTGACGACGATCGCGGTGCTGGCCGCATCACCGTGGCTGCTGGCCTCGGGTCTCGGCGCCGCACTGGGCGACGCACAATCCGCCGGTGTCGCGCCGTTCGCGGCCCGTGCCGAACCCGGCCTCGGCACCGTGGGCACCCTGGCCGGCCTCGGTGGACTCTGGAACGTCGAGGCGCTACCCGCAACGCGCACAACACTTTTCGCCCTTGTGGCCACCATCGTGATGCTGGCCATCGTCACACTCGGCGTGGCAGCACTGCGGCGGAGTCCGACCGCCCGACCGCTTCTGCTGCTGGCTGCGGTCAGCGTGTTGGTGCCCGCAGCCATGGCCACCGGTCCGGGACTATCGCTACTGCGGGCGATCGTGGACGCGGCGGCGGGCTTGGCGGTGTTGCGCGACGGTCAGAAGTGGGTGGCACTGGCGATGCCCGGCTACGCGGTGGCAGCGGCCGCCTCGGTGCTGGCGATGCGGCAGCGGATCCGTCCGGTGGCGTGGGCGGTGACGTGTTGCGTCGCGCTGATCGCGGTTCTGCCCGACCTGGCCTGGGGAGTGGGCGGGAAGCTCCGGCCGGTGCATTACCCGCCCGCCTGGGAGCGGGTTGCGGCACATATCAACGCCGATCCACAGCCGGTTCTGGTGCTGCCGGCCGAAAGCATGCGCCGGTTCGGCTGGGCGGGTCCCGCACCGGTGCTGGACCCGCTGCCCCGGTGGGTGCGCGCCGAGGTGCTGTCCACCGGCGATCTTCTGGTCGGCGGTCGAACGGTTCCCGGCGAGGGCGACCGGGCCCGCGCGGCACAGCAACTGCTGTTATCCGGTGCCGACCCCGCACTGCTGGCGCGGGACGGTATCGGCTGGGTGGTGGTGGAGACCGGCACCCCCGGTACGACGGGATCGGCGGAGCGGACACTTCGCCGGCTACCGCTGAGCTACCGCGACGGAGATCTGGCCCTCTACCGGGCCGGCGGAGCGAGTCCCGGTGCCGCGCCGGGCGCACGGGCGGCGATGATCGGCGCGCATCTGCTGTGGGCCGGGATGCTGCTGGGCGCAGCGGCGGTGGCGGCGGTTCAGTCCGTCCGCCGGCCGTGCCGGCGCTCGTAATCCTCACGAATGCCCGCATCGCGTTCTCGTTCCCGTTCGTCGACGAGACCAGGATCGAGACCGTGCTGGCGCAGCCGATGCGCCCGCCAGATCTTGTCCAGCGCGTGGGCGAAGTAGACGAACGGCAGCAGCAGCAGAAGGGACATCGCCAGGTGCATCCCGACACTGGCCGGGATCAGCCACAGCGGCGCCACCACCAGCACGGCGGGAATGCTGATCCGGACGAGGTTGCGCCGCCACGCGCCCCTGCCGGTGAGATCGTTGCGGACCCAGTCGTCATACTCGGCCGGCAGCACTTTGCCGTAGCAGTAGGCGATGTAGGTCAGCCGTCCCGGCGCGCCCTCAGAGGACACCGCTGATCCTCGTCCCACTGTGCACCGACTCCAGGACTTTATGCATCGCCATCGCACTCTGCGACCAGGAGAACTCGCTGCTGCGGGCGGCCGCCTTGGCGCCGAGTTCCTCACGCAGAACACCGTCGGTCAGCAGCCGTTCCAGGGAGTCCACCAGTTGGTCGTGGTCATCGACCAGCAGACCGGTCACCCCGTCGACCACCGAGTCGGTCAAACCGCCCGAGCAACGGTAACCGACGGTCGGGACCCCGTGCTGGGCGGCTTCGATGACCGCGAGCCCCCAGCCCTCCTTGCGGGATGGCAGGACGTGCACCCAACTGCGTTGCAGCACGGCGTGTTTGGTTTCTTCATCGACGTGGCCGTGGAAAGTCACCGCGTGGGCGATACCGAGCCGGTGCGCATGGGCTACCAGGCGCTGCTGCCACCAGCCTCCGCCCACGACGTCCAGGTGTACGCCGGGGACCCGGGCGCACATGACCGCGATCGCGTCGAGGGCGTCCTCGATCTGCTTATGCGGCACCAGCCGGGAGAGCACCACCACCCTGGGATTGGGCGAACGCTGCGGCGTCAGCGTCTCCGGCGGCGCTTGATCGAGGCCGTTGCGGACGACGGCCACGCGTGCGCCGTCGACGCCGAGGTCGCCGAGGTCGCGCGCCGAGGGCAGCGAGACCGTGACGTACTGGTTGTGGCGGTGCAGCCGCGGTGACAACCACGATTCGACAAACCAGCCGAACCGGCCGAGCACGGCACCGGCGACCGGCCACTGGTCGCGGTGGCAGTGATGCACCAGCACGACCACCCGGCGGCCGAAGGCCAGGCGGGCCAGGAAGGGCACCCCGTTCTGGCTGTCGATCACCACGTCGGGGCGGACGTGGCGGAGCGGTCCCAGCCGGAGCCGGGCGGCGACCATGGCGAGGCCGGCCAGGACGTACACCGTGTGGCGCCCACCTGCCCGGCTGACGTTCACACCATCGAGGACCTCGCGCCGCGCCGCGCCGGGATAGCGGGCGGTGCGCAGCGTGACATCGATGCCGGCGGCGGCCAGCAGCGAGCCGATCCGCTGGAGATAGGTCTCACTGCCGCCGCCCTGCGGGTGACCGGTGTCGCGCCAGCACAGCAGCAGCACCGAGCGAACGGGCTGCACGGGGGCGGACGACGGGGCGGACATCGCACCCAGGGTATCGGAGTTAGGGTGTGGCCGATGGCCGTCACCGACCTGTTCGCCAGGCGCGCGACGCTGGCCCGTTCGGCGCGGTTACTGGGCCGGTTCCGCTATGAACGCAGTGACCCGGCCCGCTTCTATCGCCCGCTGGCCGCCGACACCGAGGCCATGGTCGCCGATCTGTGGAGCGGCACGAACCACGATGCCCACCGCGGTGCCACGGTGCTCGACGTGGGCGGCGGTCCGGGCTACTTCGCGACCGCGTTCACCGACGCCGGGTGGAACTACATCGGGGTGGAGCCGGACCCGTCGGAGATGCACGCCGCCGGTCACCTCGGGCGCGGCGGGCCAGGCTCGTTCGTGCGCGCCTCCGGGCTGGCGTTGCCGTTCGCCGATGCGTCGGTGGACGTCTGCCTGTCCTCCAACGTCGCCGAGCATGTGTCGCGGCCCTGGCGACTGGGCGCCGAGATGCTGCGGGTCACCCGCCCCGGCGGTCTGGCGATCCTGTCCTACACGGTGTGGCTGGGGCCGTTCGGCGGTCACGAGACCGGGTTGTGGCACTACCTCGGCGGCACCCGCGCCGCCGCCCGCTACACCCGTCGGCACGGCCATCCGCCCAAGAACAACTACGGGTCGTCACTGTTCGCGGTGTCCGCCGCCGACGGGCTGCGCTGGGCGAGGAGCACCGGTGCGCTGATCGCCGCATTCCCCCGCTATCACCCGAAATGGGCGTGGTGGCTGACCTCGCTACCGGGGGCACGGGAACTGGCGGTGAGCAATCTGGTGTTGGTTCTGCGGCCGCCGAACTGAAACCTGTTCTCATCGGCGAGTGGTCGGTACTGTGATCGGCATGACACAGACCGCTTACAAAACCGAGTACGACAAGCTTTTCATCGGGGGCAAGTGGGTCGAGCCGTCGACCGCCGACGTCATCGAGGTGCGTTCGCCGGCAACCGGCGAGTACGTCGGCAAGGTGCCCCTGGCTGCGGCGGCCGACGTCGACGCGGCGGTCGCAGCGGCCCGCAAAGCCTTCGACGAAGGTCCGTGGCCGCGGATGACGCCGCAGGAACGCCAAGCGGTGATCAGCAACGCCGTCAAGCTCATCGAGGACCGCGACGATCTGTTCAAGTTCCTGCTCAAAGCCGAGACCGGCCAGCCGCAGATGATCGTGGACATGATGCAGTACGGCGCCGCGCTGTCGGGCCTGCAGTACTACTCGACCGCCGCGGACAAGTTCACCTGGAAAGACATCCGCGACGGTATCTACGGCCAGACCCTGGTGCTGCGCGAGCCGATCGGCGTCGTGGGCGCGGTGGCGGCCTGGAACGTCCCGCTGTTCCTGGCGGCCAACAAGCTCGGACCGGCGTTGCTCGCAGGCTGCACGGTGGTGCTCAAACCGGCGGCCGAAACCCCGCTGAGCGTCAACGCGCTGGC
>JAIOQK010000007.1 GCA_021413425.1 Mycobacterium sp. | reverse complement strand
ACCTGCTGACTCCCTACGTGCGTGGCGGCAAGATCGCCCTGTTCGGTGGCGCCGGCGTGGGCAAGACGGTGCTCATCCAGGAGATGATCAACCGTATTGCCCGCAACTTCGGTGGTACGTCGGTGTTCGCCGGCGTCGGTGAGCGCACCCGTGAGGGCAACGACCTGTGGGTCGAGCTTCGTGAGGCCAACGTGCTCAAGGACACCGCGCTGGTGTTCGGTCAGATGGACGAGCCGCCGGGCACCCGTATGCGCGTCGCCCTCTCGGCGCTGACGATGGCCGAGTACTTCCGCGACGAGCAGCAGCAGGACGTTCTGCTGTTCATCGACAACATCTTCCGATTCACCCAGGCCGGCTCCGAGGTGTCGACCCTGCTGGGCCGCATGCCTTCGGCGGTGGGCTACCAGCCGACCCTGGCTGACGAGATGGGCGAACTGCAGGAGCGCATCACCTCGACCCGTGGCCGGTCCATCACCTCGATGCAGGCCGTGTACGTGCCCGCCGACGACTACACCGACCCGGCGCCGGCGACCACGTTCGCCCACCTCGACGCGACCACCGAGCTGTCCCGTGCGGTGTTCTCCAAGGGCATCTTCCCGGCAGTGGATCCGCTGGCATCGAGCTCGACGATTCTGCACCCGAGCGTGGTCGGCGACGAGCACTACCGGGTCGCCCAGGAAGTCATCCGGATCCTTCAGCGCTACAAGGACCTTCAGGACATCATCGCCATCCTCGGTATCGACGAACTCTCCGAAGAGGACAAGCAGCTGGTCTACCGGGCGCGTCGCATCGAGCGTTTCCTGAGCCAGAACATGATGGCCGCCGAGCAGTTCACCGGCCAGCCCGGCTCGACGGTGCCGCTCAAGGAGACCGTCGAGGCGTTCGACAAGCTGGCCAAGGGCGACTTCGACCACCTGCCCGAGCAGGCGTTCTTCCTGATCGGAGGTCTCGACGACCTGGCGAAGAAGGCCGAGAGCATGGGCGCCAAGCTGTGATGAGCCGCTTGCGCGAAGAACCTCAAGTTGTGATGAGCGCTCGAGAGGTGGTCTGAGATGGCCGAACTGGATGTCGCGATCGTCTCCGTCGAACGCAAGATCTGGTCGGGCAAGGCGACGTTTTTGTTCACCCGAACCACATCGGGTGAGATCGGCATCCTTCCCAACCACATCCCGGTGGTCGCACAACTGGTCGACGACGCGATGGTGCGGGTGGAACGTGAGGGTGAGGACGATCTGCGGATCGCCGTCGACGGCGGCTATCTGTCCGTGACGGAGGCCGGCGTCACGGTGCTGGCCGAGTCGGCCGAGTTCGCCTCGGAGATTGACGCGGATGCGGCCAAGACGGCCGCCGCCTCCGACGATCCACAGACCGCGGCCCGCGGCAGAGCGCGCCTTCGCGCGCTGGGTCAACTCGACTAGGCGCAGGCGGTGAGCGCGTCGATCTTGTTCATGGACGCGCTGCTCGTTGTTCTGCTCGCGGCCGTGCTGGTGCTCGGTTACCGGTTGTGGAAGATGCGCCAGGGCGGCACCGCGGCGATCCTGCGCGACATTCCCGCTGTCGGCGGTCACGGCTGGCGTCACGGCGTGGTGCGGTACCGCGACGAGGAGGCGAGTTTCTACCGGTTGTCGAGCCTTCGGTGGTGGCCCGATCGGCGATTGAACCGGCGCGGCCTGGAGATCGTCAGCCGTCGGACCCCCCGCGGCGACGAATTCGACATCATGACCGAGGAGACCGTGGTCCTTGAGATCAACGACCTCAGCGGTGAGGTCCGCCGGAGTTACGAACTGGCTCTCGACCGCGGCGCGCTGACGGCGTTCCTGTCCTGGGTCGAATCGCGCCCCTCGCCGCGGGCACGCCGCCGCACCGGCTAGGGACGCCTACTTCTGAGGACTCTTCTTCTCCGGGCGCTTGGCGTCCGCACCGCCCGGCTGCCACAGCACATCGCCGCCCGGGTTGGCCACCCGGCACAGGATGAACAGGAGATCCGAGAGCCGGTTGAGGTAGCGGGCCGGCAGCTGGCTGACGCTGTCGGGATACGCCCTGACCGCGATCCACGACGAGCGTTCGGCGCGGCGGGTGACCGTGCGTGCCACCTGCAGCAGGGCCGACAGCGGGGTGCCGCCGGGCAGGATGAAGGAGTTCAGTGCCGGCAGGTTCTCGTTGTAGTGGTCGCACCACGCTTCGAGGCGCTCGATGTAGGCCTCGGTGATCCGCAGCGGCGGGTACTCGGGGTTGTCGACCACCGGGGTGGACAGGTCCGCGCCGGCGTCGAATAGGTCGTTCTGGATCTGGGTGAGAACCGCGCGCAGATCCTCCTCCGGTGCGCCCAGCGCCACCGCCACCCCGAGGGCGGCGTTGGCCTCGTCGCAGTCGGCGTAGGCGATCAGCCGCGGGTCGCTTTTGGACACTCGCGAGAAGTCGCTGAGTCCCGACGTGCCGTCATCGCCGGTGCGGGTATAGATGCGGGTCAGATGCACAGCCATGAGTAGCACGGTACGCCGTGATTCCTCCACTAAACTAACCCCCGTGGGCGAGCGCTTCGTGGTGACCGGTGGCAATCGGTTATCCGGCGAAGTCACCGTCACCGGTGCCAAGAACAGCGTCCTGAAGCTGATGGCGGCCAGCCTGCTCGCCGAGGGCACCACCACGATCACCAACTGTCCCGACATTCTCGACGTGCCACTGATGGCCGAGGTGCTGCGCGGCTTGGGCGCCAATGTCGAACTCGATGGCTCGACGGTCCGGATCACCGCGCCCGACGAGCCGAAGTACGAGGCGGACTTCGCTGCGGTCCGCCAGTTCAGGGCGTCGGTGTGTGTGCTGGGCCCGCTGGTGGGGCGCTGCAAGCGGGCTCGGGTCGCGCTGCCCGGCGGAGACGCGATCGGGTCGCGGCCGCTCGACATGCATCAGTCGGGGCTGCGGATGCTCGGCGCCCGGTGCTCCATCGAGCACGGGTGCGTGGTGGCCTCCGCCGATCATCTGCGCGGTGCCGAGATCCAGCTGGAGTTTCCGTCGGTGGGCGCCACCGAGAACATCCTGATGGCCGCGGTCCTGGCCGAGGGAGTCACCACGATCCACAACGCCGCGCGCGAGCCCGATGTGGTGGACCTGTGCGAGATGCTCAAACAGATGGGAGCGGTGATCGAAGGTGCGGGCACCTCGACTCTGACGATCACCGGCGTGCCGAAGCTGCACCCGACAGAGCACCGGGTGATCGGCGACCGGATCGTCGCGGCGACGTGGGGGATCGCCGCGGCGATGACTCGCGGCGACATCTCCGTCACCGGCGTCGACCCGGCGCACCTGCAACTGGTGCTGCACAAACTGCACGACGTCGGCGCCACCGTCACCCAGAGCGATGACGGCTTCCGGGTGGTGCAGTACGAACGTCCCAAGGCCGTCAACATCGCGACGCTGCCGTTCCCCGGTTTTCCCACCGATTTGCAGCCGATGGCCATCGCGATGGCCTCGATCGCCGACGGCACCTCGATGATCACCGAGAACGTCTTCGAGGCGAGGTTCCGGTTCGTCGAGGAGATGATCCGGCTGGGCGCGGATGCACGGACCGACGGCCACCACGCGGTGGTGCGGGGGATTCCGCAGCTCTCCAGCGCTCCGGTGTGGTCGTCGGACATCCGCGCCGGCGCCGGACTGGTGCTGGCCGGCCTGGTCGCCGATGGCGAGACCGAGGTGCACGACGTCTTCCACATCGACCGTGGCTACCCGTTGTTCGTGGAGAACCTGGCCAGTCTCGGGGCGGAAATAGAACGGGTACCCTGAGCGTTACAGCCAAGTGCGCCGGAGCTGCGGTTTCGGACCGGTAGCCCAGGTTGATAACAAGCCATCAGATGACGTACGCTGGGCGGGTTGCCCTGCTTGCGGAATCTTGCGGGTGTGTTGTTTGAGAACTCAATAGTGTGTTTGGTGGTTTTTGTTTGTTGTTTGTTTTTTGCTGCACTCTGGCTTCCCGTGTTGGGGTGTGGTTTTTGTGCCAGTTGTGAACTGGTTGCTTAGGTCAGGCTTGTTCTGATTCGAATTCACCTGTCGTTGTTGATGGGTTGTTTTTGTTTGGAGAGTTTGATTCTGGCTCAGGACGAACGCTGGCGGCGTGCTTAACACATGCAAGTCGAACGGTAAGGCCCTTCGGGGTACAC
>JAIOQK010000006.1 GCA_021413425.1 Mycobacterium sp. | reverse complement strand
GGCAGCAGAACCGCGGCGCCGGTGATGGTTCCGGCGGCCAGATCGGTCAGCGCCCGGTCAGCCTGATCGAGCGGATAGACCACCGTGGACACATCGATGTGGTGGCGGCCCGCGAATCCCAGGAACGCCCGGGCATCGGCTCGTGTATTGGACGTCACCGAGCGGACCTGCCGCTCGTAGAAAAGGTGGCGCTGGTAGCTCAGTGGCGGAATGTCGCTGAGGTGGATGCCGGCGATAGCCAGGGTGCCGCCGCGGTCCAGTGCTTCCAGCGCGGGCAGCACCAATTCCCCGACCGGCGCGAACAGGATCGCCGCATCCAGTTCCACCGGTGGCCGCTCGGCCGCGCCGCGGGCTGAGGCGACGCCGAGTGCCAGAGCCAGTTCGCGGGCCTGGGCACCGCGGGTCATGACGTGCACTTCGGCACCCTGAGCCAGAGCCACCTGCGCGGTGATGTGCGCGCTGCCGCCGAAGCCGTAGATACCGAGCCGGCCACCGTCGGGCAGTGCTGCACGCATCAGCGACCGGTAACCGATGATGCCGGCGCACAACAGGGGCGCCAACTCGATGTCGCTGTATCCATCGGGCAGACGAAGCGCGAATGGCGCTGGGACGGTGGCGAACTCGGCGTAGCCGCCGTCGGCGTCCCATCCGGTGTAACGAGAGTCCGGGCACAGGTTCTCGTGACCGCGCACGCAGTAGGCGCAGTGCCCGCAGGTGTGGCGCAGCCATGCGATACCCACCCGGTCACCGGGGGCGAAGCCGGTGGCGCCCTCGCCGAGGGCCACCACCTCCCCGACCACCTCGTGTCCCGGTGTCACGTGTGGCCGGTGCACCGGCAGATCACCCTCAGTGACGTGCAGGTCGGTGCGGCACACTCCGCAGGCGCGCACCGCCACCAGCAGTTCGCCAGCCCCGGGTTCGGGCACGGCCGCGACCGCGTCGAGTTCCAGCGGCCGGCCGGTTACCGGGCCGGGACGGCGGACCCGCCAGGCGCGCATCGCCACGCTAGGTCTTGCGGACCTTCCCGACGATCCAGAGCAGAATCACCGAGCCGAGCGTCGCGGTGAACAACGTGAACCACCATCCGCCGCCGGCGGTGTCGAGGAAGAAGCTGAGCAGGAAACCGCCTATCAACGCGCCGACGACACCGATGACGATATCCATGAACAAGCCGGAGCCGCCGCCCTTGACGATCTTGCCGGCCAGCCATCCGGCGATGGCGCCGATGATGATGTAGCCGATCCAGCCGACGCTGGTCGTGGTGGACGAGCGGGCCAGGAATTCAGTTGCAGCGATGATGTCCATGACGGACCTCCTCGGATCTGCGGTCAGACGCCGACCGCCGACCGTATCCCTCAGGTATAGCGAACACTGATAACGATCCGCGTGCCGAAGAGGCCACGATCAGGGGCACAAGTGGCCGAACTGGGCGAGCCTCAGCCCGCGGGCGTCATCTCCGGAACCGGCGTCGTCACCGGCACCGGGACCCCCACCCGGTCACCCGGAGGAGGCGGCACCGCGGGCGCGTTGGGGTCCGGCGCCGGCGCGGCCGGAGGCGGTGGCGGTGTGTAGGGGCGAATCGAGGAGGCCAGCACCTTGGCCGCCTCGGTGTCGATCGGATCCTTGCCCGTTCCCAGCCACACCACGAACCACCGGTCGCCGGGCTGGTTGCGCTGCGTCCCCGCCGAACCCACCACACCGGCCCATATCTGACCGTTGGGCTTGGCGGTGTCGGTGAATTTGACGTCGTAGGATGCCGCGGACCCGGGCATATCCCCGGCCTGGATCGGCGAGGTCGCCTGGTTGATGCGGGTTCCCGGGAAGGGCATGAAGAACTCACCCATATCGGACGCGAGTCGGACGGCCGCTTTGGCGTTGTCCTGCTCGGCGCCGGCGAACAGTTTCAGGTCCAGCCTGCCGAGCAGAA
>JAIOQK010000455.1 GCA_021413425.1 Mycobacterium sp. | reverse complement strand
GAAGCCGAACCGCTCCCCCGCTTTGCGCAACGTGGCGACGTTGCCGGCGGCCTTCTTGCCGAAGGTGAAGTTCTCCCCGACCACCACGTCGAGGACGTGGAGTCGCTCGACGAGCAGTTCGTGGATGTAGCGATCCGGGGTGAGCTTCATGAAGTCAGCGGTGAACGGGATCACCAGGAACACGTCGATGCCGAGTTCCTCGGCGAGTTCGGCGCGGCGGGTGAGCGTGGTCAGCTGCGCCGGGTGGCTGCCGGGGAACACCACCTCCATCGGGTGCGGGTCGAAGGTCATCAGCACCGTTGGCACATCCCGGGCGCGGGCCGACTTGACCGCGCGCGCAATGAGCTCGGCGTGCCCGCGGTGGACACCGTCGAACACCCCGATCGTCAGCACGCAGCGGCCCCAATCGGACGGGATGTCGTCCTGCCCGCGCCAGCGTTCCACGTCCATAAGCCTACGGCGGGCGTCGTTGCAGCGGGGGTGTCGATCAGGTGACGTTTGCGGCTCACTCGCCGCCGGGTGTCCTCAGCTCAAGGTCGCCGGACGGACCACGACCACTGACTTCGCCGCACCGTCACGGTCTTCCAGCAGAGCCATCACCCGGCCCTGCGGATCGGTCGCGGCGTAGACACCCCCGGTGCCGGCGGCCGGGAGCGGCCGGCCGTGGCTGGCATCCGCGGCCTGCTCGGCGGTGATGTCGCGGCGCGGGAACGCCAGCAGGCAGGCCTCGTCGAGGGTGTAGCTCAACTCCGGGCGTTCGGTGAGTTGGTCCAGGGTCCGCGCACCCTCGAGGCCGTAGCCACCGACCCGGGTGCGCCGCAGTGCGGTCAGGTGCCCGCCGACAGCGAGGGTGTCGCCCAGATCGCGCGCCAGCGCCCGGATGTAGGTGCCTGAGGAGCAGTCCACCTCCACGTCGACGTCGACGAACGGTCCGTCGCGGTGGACGGCCAGCACATCGAAACGCTCGACGCGCACGGCCCGTTCGGCGAGGTGCACCTCGTGGCCTTCGCGCGCCAGCTGGTAGGCCCGCTTGCCGTCGACCTTGATGGCGCTGACCGCCGAGGGCCGCTGGGAAATATCGCCGCGCAGCCCGGCGATGGCGGTGTCGATGGCGTCGTCGGTGATTGACTCTGCGGAGATATCCTGCAGCACTTGGCCTTCGGCGTCATCGGTGGACGTCGTGCGTCCCAGCCGGATGGTCGCCGTGTACGACTTTGATGTGGCGGTGATCAGGCCGAGGATCTTGGTGGCGCGTTCGATTCCGACCACCAGAACGCCGGTGGCCATCGGATCGAGAGTGCCGGCGTGGCCCACCTTGCGGGTGCCGACCGCCCGGCGGCACCGCGACACCACGTCATGGCTGGTGATACCGGAGGGCTTGTCCACCACCACGATGCCGGGGGCCGGTGGGCTCACAGGACGATCGCCGTCAGCGCCAGTCCGTCGGCCACCGACCAGCGCCCGGCCAGTTCGCTCAGCGGCGGACCGGATCGTGCCGCCGGGTCGATAAGGATCCGGGAGACGAAGCTGCCTGTCGCCCCCGTCTCATCCACCTCGAAGGTGATGTGGGCGTCCTCGAAGCCCAGCCATCGGCTGGTCAGCGGGAACCACGCCTTGTACGTGGCCTCCTTGGCGCAGAACAGGATCCGGTCCCAGTGCAGGCCAGCCGGTAGCGCCCCGATCTCATGACGCTCGGCGGGCAGGCTGATGGCGTTGAGCACTCCGTCAGGCAGCACGTCATGGGGTTCGGCGTCGACGCCCACCGAACGCACCACCGCGCTGCGGCCGACCACCGCCCCGCGGTAGCCGCGGGTGTGGGTGAGGCTGCCCACCACCCCGTCGGGCCACTGCGGTTCGCCCTTCTCCCCTTTGAGGATCGGGGCGGGCGGAATCCCGAGTCGCTCCAGCGCCATCCGGGCGCAGTGCCGAGCCGTGACGAACTCGCTGCGCCGGGTGTCGACCGAGCGGGCGATCAACGCCCGCTCCTCGGGCATCGGCTCGAGTTCCGGCGGATCGTGGAACAGCTCGGCGTACACCAGGTCGGCGATATCGGGCAGTACCGCCCTCATCAACTCGCTCATGCGCGCCTGCTGCGCAGCCGCTCGCGGAACTTCTCCCCCTGCTCCCGCATCTCCGCGGTGATCACGAAGTGGCCGCCGAACTCGTTGAGGTATCCGGGGGCGTAGTCGGGATCGGGCAGCACCTGGCGCAGCCACCGATACGGCTTGCGGCGATGCCACTCCCGCGGATAACCCACCGACACCTCTTCGAAGCGCACGCCGTCGTACCACGTGGTGCGCGGAATGTGCAGATGGCCGTAGACGGCGCAGAGCGCGTTGTAGCGGGTGTGCCAGTCGGCGGTCTCGGTGGTTCCGCACCACAGCGCGAACTCGGGATAGATCAGCACATCGCAGGGATCGCGGCGCAGCGGGAAGTGATTGACCAGAACGGTGGGAACGGCCGGGTCGATCTCGTCGAGTCTCGCCCGGGTGTAGGCCAGCCGGTCGCGGCACCACGCGTCGCGGGTGGCGTAGGGCTCGCAGGAGAGCAGGAACTCGTCGGTGCAGACCACGTTGCGCTCGCGGGCGATCGCCAGACCCTCGGCCTTGGTGCTCGCCCCCTCCGGCAGGAACGTGTAGTCGTAGAGCACGAACAGCGGCGCAATGACCGCCGGACCGCCGGCACCGGTCCACACCGGGTAGGGATGCTCGGGGGTGATGACACCGATCTCGTCGCACATCTCGACGATGTGGTCGTAGCGCGCCCGGCCGAATACCTGGGCGGGGTCCTTGCCGGTGGTCCACAGTTCGTGGTTACCCGGCACCCAGATCACCGTGGCGAAACGTTGCCGCAGCAACTCCAGTGCCCAACCGATGTCATCGGTGCGCTCGGCGACGTCACCGGCGACGATCAGCCAGTCCTCCGGGGTCGCCGGGTACAGCGACTCGGTCACCGGCTTGTTGCCCGCGTGGCCGGTGTGCAGGTCGCTGATCGCCCAGAGGGTGGGTGTCACAACTGGTGAGCCTACTGGCGGTCCATATCCTGATCGGGTGGCGAGCAGGCGATTGACCAGTGCGGTGAGCCGGGCGCTGCGCCTGCCCGCGCCGACGACCGGCTACGACGTGCGCCGCGGGGTGCCCATCGCGATGCGCGACGGTGTGACCCTGCGGGCCGATCACTACCGCCCGGCCAGCGAGCAGCCGGTCGGCACCATCCTGGTTCGCGGGCCCTACGGCCGCGGTTTCCCGTTCTCCTTCATCTACGCCCAGATCTACGCCGCGCGCGGCTATCACGTCGTCCTGCAGAGCGTGCGGGGTACGTCCGGCTCCGGCGGGCGGTTCGTCCCGATGGTTCACGAGGCCGACGACGCCGCCGACACGGTGGCATGGCTGCGCGAACAACCGTGGTTCACCGGCACATTCGGCACCATCGGGCTGTCCTATCTGGGCTACACCCAGTGGGCGCTGCTGTCGGATCCGCCGCCGGAACTGGTGGCCGCGGTGATCAGCGTCGGCCCGCACGACTTCCACACCTCGTCATGGGGCACCGGGTCGTTCGCGCTCAACGACTTCCTGTCCTGGTCGGACATGATGGCCCACCAGCAACGCGGCCCGCTGCACCGGTTGGCGTTCCAATTCCGCGGCCAGCGCCGGGTGCGGGGCGCGGTTCGCGACGTCCCACTGGGTGCGGCGGGGCGCAGCCTGCTCGGCGAGCAGTCACCCTGGTACGAGTCCTGGATCGAACACCCCGATATCGACGACCCGTTCTGGGAACCGATGCGGATGGACCACGCCCTGGACCGCTGCTCGGTGCCGGTGCTGCTGGTCGGTGGATGGCAGGACGTCTTCATCGACCAGACGCTCACCCAGTACCGACGTCTGCACGCCCGCGGCGTGGACGTGGCGATGACGGTCGGGCCGTGGACCCATGAGCAGATGGTGACCAGGGCCGTCAGCGCCACCGCGGCCGAAACGCTGCAGTGGCTCGGTGCGCATCTGGGCGGCCGGCGGGTCGCGGCCCGGCCCACACCGGTGCGGATCTACGTGACCGGCCGCAGCGGGCCGGGCTGGGTCGAGATGGCGGACTGGCCGCCGGCCACCGAGGAGCAGGTGTTCTACCTCAAACCCCACGGCGGTCTGGGGCCGACGCCGTCGGCGCCGGACGCAGCGCCGGCGACCTTCCGGTACGACCCCGCCGATCCCACCCCGACGGTGGGCGGCCGGCTGCTGACCCGCCAATCCGGCTACCTCGACGACACCGCGCTGGCCGATCGCGATGACGTCGTGTCCTTCACCAGCGCGGCGTTGGCGCACGATGTCGTGGTCTGCGGCCATCCGGTACTCGAACTCGACCACGGTTGCGACAACCCGCATTTCGACGTGTTCGCCCGGATCAGCGAGGTCGACGACCGCGGCCGGTCGAGGAACGTCAGCGACGGCTTCTGCCGCTTCGACACGCAACACGTCGGGCCGATCCGGCTCGAACTCGACCCGATCGCACACCGCTTCAGTGCGGGCTCACGGTTGCGGGT